>DASVOY010000214.1:0-1583 GCA_036383115.1 Allostellaceae bacterium | reverse complement strand
CCAGCGAGGCGATGATTCAGGCGGTCTACCCGCCGAGCCGGCATGTTTCCGTCAAGGTGCGCACCTTCCTTGACCTCCTGGCAGGACGTCTGAAGTGCGAGGATGCGAAGCCGGCCGCGCGCCCTCTGATCCTCAACGCCGAGCCCTTCGCGTTGCGAGCCGGTGCGGTCCGCCAGCGTCCCGCCTGACGGCGCGGCGCTTACTTCCCCGCGCTCGCATCGAGCGGCTGTCCGCTCATGTAGCGGCCATGGCAGAACAACAGGGTCGGCTTGCGCATGTGGGCATAACGCTCCACCCGGCCGAGGAAGATGATGTGGTCGCCGCCGTAATAGCGTGCCTCGTTGCGGCATTCGAAATGCGCGGCGCAGTCGGCGATCACGGGGGCGCCATGGTCGGGCACGATATGCTCGACGTCGAGGAAGCGGTTGTCATGCGCGCCGGCGAAGCGCTTGGCCAACTCGACCTGGTCGGCGGCCAGCACGTTGACGACGAAATGCGAGGCTTCCTGGAAGGAAGGGAGGCTCTGCGCGTAGAGCGACTGGCTCCACAGCACCAGCGGCGGCTCGAGCGATACCGAGGCGAAGGAGTTGACGGTGAGACCCACCGGCTCGCCGTCCCTGCCGCGCGTGGTGACGATAGTGACACCGGTGGCGAAGCTGCCGAGCGCGTCGCGGAAGTCGCGCAGGTCGAAGGGCGCCGGCGCGGGCTCGGCGGGCGACACATCGGGCATGGCGGGATCTTTGGGATGCGACATCGTCCCGCTACAAATTGGGCGTGTCGGGAGGCAGGCCAAGCGCCACCCGGCCATAGCTGGCGCCGTTGGCGTCCCAGTTGACGCCGAAATGCGCGTTCGCCGCATGGATGTCGCGCCAGGCGCGCTGGATGGGGTTGCTCTCGTAGATCGCGCCGCCGCCCGCGGCGGTGAAGATCACGTCGACCGCCGCGGTGCACATGCGCGCGGCATAGGCGCCGTCGCGTCGCCAGCGCACCTTGTCCTCCATCGGCGGCACCTGGTCGGCCTCGGCGAAGCGCATCGCCTCCGCGCAGTCCTTCAGCATGATCGCCTCGGCGGCGTCGACGAGCGCGCCGGCCTCGGCGATGTGGACCTGCATGGTGGAGAAATCGGCGATGCTCTTGCTCGTATAGGTGCCGAGCCGCGTGCGCGTCGCCGCGACATACTGCTCGATCGCGCCCTTGGCGATGCCGAGCGCCGGGCCGGCGACGACGAAGGCGAAGAGCGCGAACCACGGCAGCCGGAAGAGCGGGCCGGTGTTGACCGCGCTGCCCGGGTTGGGGCCGCCCTTGCCGGCCTCGGTCGAGAGCGTGCGGTGCTCCGGCACGAAGACATCGTTGACGACGACGTCCTTGCTGCCCGTGCCGGCCAGCCCGGCGACATACCAGGTGTCGATGATGGTGTAGTCGCTCGCCGGCAGCAGGAACACGCGGTATTCGCTGGCCCCGTCATCTCGTCCGGCACCACGGACGCGATCATGTTCCAGGCGGAAGGATCGACGCCGCTCGAGAACGGCCAGCGGCCGCTCAGCCGATATCCCCCGGCCACCTTGCGCGCCCGCCCGCCCGGG
>DASVOY010000213.1:0-3044 GCA_036383115.1 Allostellaceae bacterium | reverse complement strand
GAAGCTGTTCTGAGTTGGGTTTTGGTCCTTCACGCAGGGTAGCAGGCGAGATCGGTCAAGCGGTTCAGCACGGTGCGTCGCATTGCCACGGTGTCTAACGCGTGCGCGGACGTGTTGGAAATCGCGGCGTCCCTATCCGTCAACGTCGTTGATGCTGAGTAGGCCAATCGGCATTCCAGGCAGACCTCTCATCCGTAGAACCTCCCGCCCACGTCAGATCCGGCGGAACCATCAGGATGCGGCCGTGCCGCAGCCGCAGCGACCGCCGCTGCAGCAGGGCCGCGGCGCGGTCGTGCAACGGCCCTGAGCCGAATTCAGCCGTTTACGCCCGCGGACGCAGCCCATCGATCACGAGCCGCAGGAAGATCTCCGCCAGCTCCTTGCCCGAGAGGCTCCCGCCGGGCTTGTACCAGCGCGGCAGCCAGTTGAGCGCGCCGATCACGAAGAATTCCGTGATCTTCGGCTCGGCACCGATGATGGTGCCATCGGCGAGACCTTCGGCAAGGAAGGCCTGCAGCATCTTATCGATGGCGCGGGACTGCTTCCGGACTTGGCGGCGCTGCTGAGGCGCCAGCGACGAGAGGTCGCTCAGCACCCAGGCGGCGCCGTCCGCGCCGGCCAAGGTTTCGAACTGCCGCCGGACATAGGTCTCGAGCTTCTCGCGCCCGGTGCGTCCCTCCTTGGCCGCCTGCGTCACCGAGGCGAGCGTGCCGTCGAGCGCGTAGAGATAGCACTCGTAGAGCAGCTCGGTCTTGTCGACGAAATAATGGTAGAGCAGCGCCTTGGAGAGGCCAAGCTCGCGCGCGATCTCCTCGACGGAGGTGGCATGAAAGCCCGACCGGTTGAAGAGATGTACGGCCGTCCGCACCATGGCTGCGCGGCGCTGGTCATGGCGCTCGACGGGATCGAAGGCGGGATGACGGGGCCGTAACGAGCCGCGCTTGGGAGAAGTCTGGACGCGGGGCCGTGCCATGGTGCCTCGCTCAGTGGATCGCGGCGTACATGATCTTCTCTTCGGTGGCCTCGACCGCCGAGAACTCCTCCACCACCTTGCCCTGGCGAGCGACCAGGATCCGGTCGGACAACGCCATGATCTCGGGCAGATAAGAGGAGATCACCACTACCGCCTTGCCGTCGTCGGCCAGACGATTGATTAGCTGATGGATCTCGGCGATGGCGCCGACATCGACGCCGCGCGTCGGCTCGTCGAAGATGATGAGATCCGGCTCCTGCACCAGGGATTTCGCGATCACCACCTTCTGCTGATTGCCGCCGGAGAGCTCCACCACTTTTACATCATTGCCGATAGCGCGCACGTTGAGCGCCTTGATCCACGTCTCTCCGACCGCCTCGGCCTCGCGCTGCGACAGCACGGCGCGCTTCCGCCCGAGCTTCGCCAGCAACCCCATATAGATGTTGCGTGCGACCGACATCGTCTCGAAGAAGCCCTCGACCTTGCGGTCCTCGGTGACATAAGCGATGCCGTCGCGCACCGCCGGCGCCGGCACGCGGTAGCGCACCGGCCTGCCGTGGAGCAACACCTCGCCGCCATGAAAGAAGTCGCGCTTCATGACTCCGGCCACGACCTTGAAGGTCTCGGTCCGGCCGGCGCCCACCAGGCCGAACACGCCGGTGATCTGGCCGGCGAAGATCGACAGTGAAGTGTTTTTCACCAGCGAGGCCATGCGCAGGTTTTGCACCGAGAGCACGCGCTGCCCCGGCGGGCGCACCGACTGCTTCCGCCGGCCGTACAGCGTCTGGGACAGGTCGCGCCCGACCATGGCCTGGACGATGCGAGCCCGGTCAAAATTGCGGGTATCGTCGGTCACCACATGCTTGCCGTCGCGCAGCACGGTGATGCGGTCCGAAATCTGTAGCGCCTCTTCGAGCGCATGCGAGATAAAGATCACCGAGACGCCGCGGCGCTTGAGCTCCAACACGAGGTCGAAGAAGTATTTCTTCTCCTCGGGCGTCAGACTCGCCGTCGGCTCATCGAAGATGATGACCTTGGCGTTGTGGAGAACGGCGCGGGCGATCTCCACCATCTGCTTCTTGGCGGCGCCGAGCAGGCTCACCGTAGTGGTGGGCGCGACATCGAAATTGAGCGACTGCAGGAACTGCTGGGCGGCGATGTAGATGCCGCGCAGCCGGTTGTAGAACTTCTCCTGGCCGAGGAAGAGGTTCTGCGCCACCGTCATCGTCGGCACCAGGCTGTTCTCCTGGAACACCATGGCGATACCGAGATGGCGCGCCTCGAGCGGCGTGCGCGGCTCGACCTCGCGGCCTTCGACCAGCATCTTGCCCGAGCTCAAGGTGACCACGCCCGCCATCACCTTGGTGAGCGTCGACTTGCCGGCGCCGTTCTCGCCGACCAGCGCGTGGATCTCGGCGCGGCGCAGATTGAAATCGATGTTCTCGATCGCCGGCACGCCGGCATAGCGCTTTGTCGCCTGGCTCAGCTCCAGGATCGGCGTCGTCATGGCAGCATCTCCCGCTCCAGCGCGGCGACGGAGAGGCGCAGCACCTTCCGGCAGCCCTTGGCGATGACGAAGAGCTCGCCGCTGCACTCGACCGCGGCGACGACGCCGTGATGCGTGCCGTCGACCCGGCTATGCAGCGAGTAGCGCGGCAGGCCTTCTTGCGTCAGGCGGATCACCAGCCCGTAGGAGCGCGGCGGCGCCCACGGCTTGAGGATGCCCATGGTCTTGATATGCGCGCCCTGCATCGGCTCGAGGAAGGTGTGGCCGGAGCTGAGCCGCGGCGCGATCCAGTAGCGCGGATCGACCTCGCGCATCATGCGACGGCGATAGGCGGGCTCGCGCAGCACGAACTCGACGAGCTGCGTGCGGGCGATGAAAGCGGTGAGCCAGTAGCCGCCAGCGGCGGCCGGGGCGATGCGCGAGGGATAGGCCGGCAGGTTGCCCAGCACCGGCCGCCCGGAGGCGGTGCCGCCGAACGCGACGAGGCGATGTCGCCAGCTCTCGCTGACCCACACCTCCCTTCCCGCGGCGCACGCGCCGAAGGCATAGGCGAGGCCCGCGGCG
>DASVOY010000212.1:0-4248 GCA_036383115.1 Allostellaceae bacterium | reverse complement strand
ACAGAGTCGGGTAAAGACATCGTGCGGCGAATGCCGCACCACAAGGGGCGCTCAGAGGCCGCGAGTGCCCATCGCCAGGAATTTCTCGCGGCGCTGTCCGCGAAGCGATGGCCCGTCCATGGCGACGAGCGGCCGCAGCGCGGATTCGATGGCGTTGCCGAGCGCGTCGATCGCGGCGTCGCGCTCGCGATGCGCACCGCCCAGCGGCTCCGGCACGACGGCATCCACCACGCCGAGCTTGAGCAGGTCCTGCGCCGTGAGCCGCATCTGCTCGGCCGCGTCCCGCGCGTTCTCGCCGCTGCGCCACAGGATCGAGGCGCAGCCTTCGGGCGAGATCACCGAATAGATCGCATGCTCGAGCATCAGCACCCTGTTGCCGGCGGCAAGCGCGATGGCGCCGCCCGAGCCGCCCTCGCCGATGACCGAGGCGATGAGAGGCACCTTGAGCTGCAGGCAGACCTCGATCGAGCGCGCGATCGCCTCGGCCTGGCCGCGCGCCTCGGCATCGATGCCGGGATAGGCCCCGGCCGTGTCGACGAAGCTCAGCACCGGCAGGCCGAAACGGTCGGCGAGGTCCATCAGCCGGCGCGCCTTGCGGTAGCCTTCCGGGCGCGGCATGCCGAAATTGTGCCGGACGCGCGCTTCGGTGTCGGCGCCCTTCTCATGCGCGATGACGACGACGCTGCGCCCGCGGAAGCGGCCGAGCCCGCCGATGATGGCGCGGTCCTCGGCGAAGGCGCGGTCGCCGGCCAGCGGCGTGAATTCGGTGATGAGCTGGGCGATGTAGTCCTTGCCATGCGGCCGGTCGGGATGCCGGGCGAGCTGCACCTTCTGCCACGGTGTGAGCTTGGCATAGGTCTGGCGCAGCAGTCGGTCGACTTTCGCCTCGAGGCGGGTGACCTCGTCGGCGATGTTGACGTCGCTGCCGTTGGAGAGGTGCCGGAGCTCCTCGATCTTGCCTTCGAGCTCGGCGAGCGGCTTCTCGAAATCCAGGAAGTGGCGCATCGGGCGCGTTCCCTACCACAGGCGCTGCTGTCGCGCCACCCCCGCGGTGGTGGCGGCTTCCCGCGGTGGTGGCACCTTGGTATCGGCGAATGCCCGGCGCTATGGTTCAGCCACGGTAGTCATGGCAACGGAGATACGGGATGCCGAACCATCCTGACATGGTTGCGATCGAAGCGCTTCAGGCACCGCCGCGCGCGCGTCCTTCAAGATACCCGGCGCCTTTCGCGAAAGCGATGGAGGGACGGACGAAGCGGCCTTTGGGCGATCTCTTCGGCCTCACCAATTTCGGCGTCAACATCGTGCATATGGCGCCGGGCGCGAGATCGGCGCTGCGCCACGCGCATACGCGCCAGGACGAGTTCATCTACGTCGTCGAGGGCGAGCCGACGCTGGTCACCGATGCCGGCAGCACGCAACTGAAGCCCGGCATGTGCGCGGGCTTCAAGGCGGGGACGGGCGATGCGCACCACCTCATCAATCATTCCCCGCGCGACGTCGTCTATCTCGAGATCGGCGACCGCACCGCCGGAGACGAGGTCTCCTACCCCGAGGACGACATCGCCGTCAGGACCGGCCCTGACGGCAAGAAGCGCTACGAGCACAAGGACGGCACGCCCTACTGAGCATCAGCGCGCGGCGGCGATCTCGTCGGCCTTCTTCACCAGCACCTCGGCCTGGCGGATCGAGGCGATGTCGAGGAGCTTGCCGTCGAGGGCCACGGCGCCGCGCCCGTCGCGCTTGGCCTGCTCCATGGCAGCGAGGATGCGGCGGGCGCGCTCCACTTCCTTGGAGGACGGCGTGAACACCTCGTTGGCGAGCGCGACCTGCGACGGATGGATCGCCCATTTGCCCTCGCAACCCAGCACCGCCGCGCGCCGCCGCCTTGTAGCCGTCCGCATCGGAGAAGTCGCCGAAGGGACCGTCGATCGGCCTGAGGCCGTTGGCGCGCGCCGCCACCACCATGCGGGCGAGCGCGTAATGCCACATGTCGCCCCAATGCGTCTCGCGCCGTCCTTCCTCGTCCTTGTCGGTGAGGATGGCATAGTCGGGATTGGCGCCGCCGATGTTGGTGGTGCGGGCGCGTGTCGATGCGGCGTAGTCGGCGACGCCGAAATGCAGCGACTCCAGGCGCTTCGACGCGCCGGCGATCTCGTGCAGGTTCTGCATGCCGAGCGCCGTCTCGATGATGAGCTCGAAGCCGACGCGCTTCTTCAAGCGTTTTGCCGTCTCGATCTGCGTCACCAGCATGTCCAGCGCGTAGACATCGGCGGCGGTGCCGATCTTGGGGATCATGATGAGGTCGAGCCTGGCGCCGGCCTGCTCGACGACGTCGACGACATCGCGGTACATGTAGTGCGTGTCGAGCCCATTGATGCGCAGCGACATGGTCTTGCTGCCCCAATCGACTTCGTTGAGGGCCTGGATGACGTTCTTGCGCGCCTTCTCCTTCTCGTCCGGCGCCACCGCGTCCTCGAGGTCGAGAAATATGACGTCGGCGGCGCCCTTCGCCGCCTTCTCGAAGAATTGCGGCTGGCTGCCGGGGACGGCGAGCTCGCTGCGGTTGAGGCGCGCCGGGGCGTTGTCGATCAGGGTGAAGCTCATGGCCTTCCTCGTCGGAGATGGGCGGCGAGAATTTCCCAGCCGTGCGAAAAGTGCAACTCTAACTAAATCCAAGCTAGCACACGGCCAGCGGCATCGCGCAATAACCGGCTGTTAAGCCGCGGCTGTCACCTTCGCCGGTCGTGCCGAGCCTGATTGGAGCACCTCGCCATGCTGAAGCACTGCCTCGTTGCCGCCGCTGCGCTGCTCGTCATCGCCCTCGGCTCGGGCGGCCGGGCCGAGGCGGGCCAGCCGATCTGGTTCTATCGCGCCCAGAGCCCGGCGCACCACGTGACCTATTTCTATCCATCCTTCCATCTGCGCGACGACCGCGTGCCGCGCCCGCCGGAGACGGTGCTCGACAGCCGGACGCAGCTCGTCCTGGAAGCGGACATCGCCGAGGCCAGGGCGCATCCGGAGCTCCTGACGCCGTACATACTCAACCCGACGCCGCTCGACCTGGCCGCGTATTTCACGCCCGCCGAGATCGCCGGCATCCGCGCCAGGGCGGCGTGCAACGGTGTCGCCCCCCTGGTGGAGAAGCTGCGGCTCTCCTTCATCAGCGTGTTCGTGGCATTGCCTTGCCCGAAGCCGAATGCTGGGACCTATGAGGAACTCATGGAGGCGGCGGCGAAGCAGCGCGGCCTCAAGGTCGCCGCGCTCGAAAGCGCCGAGGAGCAGCTGGCGGCGCTCGCCTCGCTGCCTGACCGCCTCGCCATCGAAGGCATCAAGGAATATTCCGTGCATCCGGAACGGGCCGAACAGCTGATCGAGCGAATGATCACCCTCTACAACGCGGGCAAGTATGAGGCGCTCTATCAGCTGGCGATGGAGAATGGCCCGAAGAACGCGGCGGACAACAAGCTCTTCCTCGACAAGATCGTGATCGAGCGCAATCGCCTCATGGTGAAGCGCATGGCCGGCATGCTCGAGGAAGGCAATGCCCTCATCGTCATCGGCGCGCTGCATTTCCCCGGCAAGGACGGCATCGTCGACCTGCTGACGCGGCAAGGCTTCACCGTCACGCCCGTCGACGCCAGCGCCGGCAAGCTGCCATAGCCCTATTTCTTCCGCGCGAGCGGATGATGCTCCGTCACCAGCCGCTGCAGCCGGTCGCCGAGGACATGTGTGTAGATCTGCGTTGTGGCGATGTCGGCGTGGCCCAGCATCTCCTGCACGCTGCGCAGATCGGCGCCGCGGTCGAGCAGGTGGCTGGCGAAGGCGTGGCGCAGCACATGGGGCGAGAGCCGCGCCGGATCGATGCCGGCTTTGAGCGCCAGCTCCTTCAGCAGTTGGCCGCAGCGCCGGCGGGTCAGGTAGCCCTCCGCGCCGCGCGAAGGGAAGAGCCTGCGCGACGCCTCGCCCTCGCCGAGGAACGCGCCGCGCACCGCGAGATAGGCCGCCAACGCTGCGCGCGCGGGCTCGCCCAGGGGCACGAGCCGCTCCTTGTCGCCCTTGCCGCGCACCACCAGGAAGCGCGGATCGCCGCGCGCGGCGGCGAGCGGCAGGCTCACCAGCTCCGAGACGCGCAAGCCCGTGCCGTAGAGCAGCTCGAGGAGACAGACGAGGCGCAAGCCTTCCGGACCCGGCTGGGCGCGCGCCGCGGCGAGGCGCCGCGTCGCCTCGACCTCGCTCACCAGCTTC
>DASVOY010000211.1:0-5002 GCA_036383115.1 Allostellaceae bacterium | reverse complement strand
AGCAACCGCGCGTCGATGCGTCGGCGTTTGTATGTAAAAGACGAGCCAGGAAGCTCGCACCCGTCGCGCCGGCCTCGGCCCGGCCACTTGAGCCAGCGGGGGGCGAGCCTGTAGAAACAGCCCGGTACAGGCGGGCCGCGGAGCCGCAGCAACGTGACGACCGAGAAGGCCATCGTCCTCTTTTCCGGCGGGCAGGATTCGACCACCTGCCTCGCCTGGGCGCTCGACCGCTTCGCGGCGGTCGAGACGGTAGGATTCGACTACGGCCAACGCCACAAGGTGGAGCTCGCCTGCCGTGAGCCGGTCGCGGCCGAGCTGGGCCGGTTGTTCCCGGCATGGAAGACCCGCCTCGGCGAGGACCATCTCCTCGACCTCGGCCTCTTGGGCCAGATCAGTGACACGGCGCTGACGCGCGACGTCGAGATCGCGATGGGGCACCATGGTCTTCCCACTACCTTCGTCCCCGGCCGCAACCTGGCGTTCCTCACCTTTGCCGCGGCGCTCGCCTACCGCCGCGGTGCCCGGCACATCGTAGCGGGCATGTGCGAGACGGATTTCTCCGGCTATCCCGATTGCCGCGACGACACGATGAAGGCGATGCAGCTGGCGCTCAATTTGGGCATGGCGCAACACTTCGTGATCCACACGCCGCTGATGTGGCTCGACAAGGCGGCAACCTGGGCGCTTGCGGAAGGCCTCGGCGGCCCGCCGCTCGTCGACCTCATCCTCGAGCACACGCACAGCTGCTATCACGGCGACCGCACGCACCGGCACGAGTGGGGTTACGGCTGCGGCGACTGCCCGGCCTGCGCGCTGCGCGCCGCCGGCTACAAGCGCTTCCGCGAGCGCGGCGGGCGATGAGCTACGCCGTCAAGGAGATCTTCTACACTCTCCAGGGCGAAGGCGCGAATACCGGTCGCCCCGCCGTGTTCTGCCGCTTCGCCGGCTGCAATCTCTGGAGCGGCCGCGAGCGGGATCGCGCGACGGCAATCTGCCGCTTCTGCGACACCGATTTCGTCGGCATCGACGGGGCGGGCGGCGACCGCTTCGCCGACGCCGCCGACCTTGCCGCGGCGGTGCACCGTGCCTGGCCAGCGCAGGCCGGGCCGCGCCCCTTTGTCGTCTGCACCGGCGGCGAGCCTCTCCTCCAGCTCGACGCGGCGCTCATTGCCGCGCTCCATGCCGAGGGATGCGACATCGCGGTTGAGACCAACGGCACCTGCGCGCCGCCCGACGGACTCGACTGGATCTGCGTCAGCCCGAAGGCGGGCGCACCGCTGGAGCTGACGGCGGGCGACGAGTTGAAGCTGGTCTTTCCCCAGGAAGGCATCGATCCGCAGGCTTTCGAGGATCTGGATTTCCGCCATTTCTTCCTGCAGCCGATGGACGGGCCGGAGCGGGCGCGCAACACGGCGCTGGCGGTGGGATTCTGTCTCGACCATCCGCGCTGGCGCTTGAGCCTGCAGACGCACAAGCTCATCGGCATTCCATGAGTGTCGAAATCGTCAAGGAGTTCCGCTTCGACGCGGCGCATTTCCTGCCGACCGCGCCTGAGGGGCATCCCTACCGCCGCATGCACGGCCATTCCTTCTGCGCCGAAGTGGCGCTCACCGGCACGCCCGATCTCGCTTCCGGCTGGCTGGTCGATTTCGCCGTGATCGAAGAGGCGCTCGCGGCACTCAGCGAGCGGCTCGATCATCGCGTCCTCAACGACATCGCCGGCCTCGCCGTGCCGACGCTGGAGACCCTGGCGGCGTGGATCTATCGCGAGCTCGAGACCACCCTGCCTGGCCTGGCGCGGGTCACCGTGCGCCGCGAATCCTGCGGCGAGAGCTGCACCTATCGGCCGTCGTAGTGACGGGCGCCGCGTCTGCCGGGTCTATGGCTTGCCCGGGTCCTTCATGTTGGCAATCTGATCAAACTCAACATTGACGATCTTGCCGCCGACGGTCTCGACGCGCCTCACATAGACGGTCTGCACGACGTCGCGCGTCGCGGCATCGATCTCGATCGGCCCGCGCGGACTGTCGATCCTCATGCCCTTCAGGACGGCCATGGCCTTGTCGCCATCGATGTTGCCTTTGAGCGCTTCGATCACGCGATAGATCGCCGCCATGCCGTCATAACCGCCCACCGACATGAAGTTCGGGCGGATGTCGTTGCCATAGGCTTCCGCATAGGCCCTGACGTATTCCTTGTTGATCGCGCCGTCATGCGCATAGGAATAATGATGCGTGGTGATGATGCCGAGCGCCGCGTCGCCCATGCCTTGCAGCACCGCGTCATCGGTCACGTCGCCCGTCGCCAGGATCCTGATGCCCGATCGCGTCAGGCCTTGCTCGGCGAAGGTCTTCATCAGCGCCGTCGGCTGCTGGCCGGCGGGCACGAAGAGGAAGACGGCCTGTGGATGGAGGTCGTTCAGGCGCTGCACATAGGCGGCGAAATCCGGGCTCTGCAGCGGCATCGCCACCTGGCCAACGATCGTGCCGCCCGCCGCGGTGAAGGACTTCTCGAACGCCGCCGCGGCGTCGTGGCCGGGGGCGTAATCGGAGGTCATGATGTAGACTTGTCCGATCCCGCTCCGCGCTGCCCATTGCGCCAGCGGGACCGTCACCTGCGGCAAGGTGAAGGAGACGCGCGCGACGTAAGGCGACTTTGAGGTGATGACCGACGTGGCGGCATTCATGATCACCATCGGCACCTTCGCCTCGTTCGCCACGTCGGCGGCGGCGAGTGCATTGGGCGTCAGCACGAAGCCGGCAAGGAAATCGACCTTGTCGCGCGTCACCAGCTCCTGGGCGAGTCGCTTGGCCAGGTCGGGCGCGGCGCCCGTCGAATCGCGGCGCAGAATCTCGATCTTACGGCCGGCGACGGTGTCGCCGTGCTCCTTCATGTAGAGCTTGACGCCATTGTCGATCTGCCGGGCATTGTCGGCGAAGGGCCCGGAATAGGTCAGGATCAGCCCGATCTTGATCGCATCGGCGGCCTGCGCGCTCCCGACCAAAAGAACGATCATGGCCAGCGCCGCGGCTACGCCGACAACCCTGCCGAAGCGTCCTATCATCATTTGGCTTGCCCCCGCCGCCAATGCTGTCTCCTGTTTATCACAGCTACGGCGGGAAACAACAACGCCCCCGTCTCGCTCGCCGCCAGCGGCGGCTTGACCAGGGCGGATTATTCAGCCGCTGCCGTCAGCGAGCAGACTGCCTCCTCGTACCTGCCGGCGCCCATCTCACCCTCGGGGAAGATGCCGTGCTGAGCGATCCATGCGAAGGATTCCTCGAAAACCTCCTTGGTATAGGGTTCGAAGACGATGCGTTCGCCCGGCCCCCAGCGCCGCGTGTCCATCTGCTCCCGGAAGCGCTCCGGGAATTCCCTCTTGTAATAATGCGTGTAGCGGTCGGGACGGAGGTCGATATCGCGTTGCGCCTTGCGCAGAGCGCGGAAGTACTTCTGCACGTCCTGCGCATGCGGATCGCCGGTCAGCATGGTGGCGATCATGAAGGTGGTGTCGATGATCTTGCGGAAGCCCAGCTGCTCCGCGAAGTAGTAGGGACCGCTGAACAGCGCCGCGGCTGGCACCCTGCCGTCGATCAGCAGTTCCATCCGCTTGAACAGCAGGCCGTCGGCAAAGGAGAGCTTGATGTCCTGCGGTTCCAGGTATTGCTCGAGCGCTTGGATCGTCGAGTAATGGCTGCCCGACTGGTAGCCGACCGATATGGGCACGCCGGCGAGATCGGCCGGATGGCGGACCGGCGAGCCGGCCGGTACGAAGATGCCGGCCGGCGCCACGGAATAGGCATCGGCGTAGAGCTTGCCGTGACCCGAGGACGCGGCGACGTTGACCGTCCAATGGCAGGCACAGCTGATATCGCTGGTGCGTCCCTGCTCGAAAGTCTGATAGGCGCCGACCCTGTTGCCGAGATCGTGCTGCTTGCCCTCCTTCGAGGTGAGCTGATCGCGGAATTCGTAATCGAGCCCTTCCGCGGCGAAATAGCCCTTCTCCTCGGCAACCCATTCGTGAAGCCGCATGTGCGGCGCGATGACGAACTTGGCCACGGTTCCCTCCTTGTTCCGCCGTCCGGCAGCGTTCTTGGCAGCGCTCAGCGGACGCCGCGCGGGTGACATCGAGCGCGCCTTGATCGGCGCAGCCCCAGGAAGCTTATCCGTTATCGCTCCCGTCCGCCAAGGTTCCGGCCAAGGGGCATCCCGTCGCCGTTAGCCTCGACAGAGCATGCCACGAGGGAGCTCACATGACAGATGATCGTGAACGTGTCGAGAAGCTGGTCTATGCCTTGCGCCGCATCGAAGCCGATGCGGAAGGGGCCCTGGCGCATGGCGGTGGGCTGCGCAAGGCGCTCACGTCAATCAGGGATCAAGCCGGCCAAGCCGCGGCCGAGGCTGCTCGCGACATTGGCATGGCGCCTTACGGCGGCGGCAGCGCACCGCGCTGACGGCCGGTCGATCAGTCGCCCGGCGCCCGGCCCTCCTGAACCGGCTCACCCAGATACTTGCGGTAGGTGCCGATCCAGTCTTGCGCGATCTCCGCCTGCGCCTGGCGCAGCGGCATTCGGCCGGCGCAGACTTCCGCGTGCAGGAAATTCTCGAGCTGGTCCTTCACATGCGCGTTCCACGGCTCGGTGTCGAAAGATTGCGGCCACAGGTTCGCCGCGACATCCGCACCACCCAGCTCCAGCGAGACGAGATGGTCGACTTCGTAGTGGCCGCGGCGCGGATTGATGCCGTATTCGCGGTAGATTTGCCGCTTGAGCCGCCCGGAGGTATGGCGCATGGCGCGCGCATAGCCGCGCTGACAGACGAGCGTCGGATCCTCGGTTGCCACCGCGCCGGGCGTGACCCGCGGATCGGGCAGCACAGGATCATCAGCATGCGCGGCGTGCGCGAGAAGCGTCAGCGCAAGCGCGACGAGGATGATGCGACAATGCGTCATCGTCGATGACAACGGTGCGACAATGCGACCGTCGGCATCTCCGCATCGACA
>DASVOY010000210.1:0-3813 GCA_036383115.1 Allostellaceae bacterium | reverse complement strand
GCTATTCGCGGCTTTATTCGACCCCGGCCGTCGCGGCCCTGCTGCCGCGCCTCGGCAACACCGCGCTGCTGATGCTGTCGAGCTTCGTGCTGTCGCTGGCAGTCGCGGTGCCGCTCGGCGCGGCGGCAGCGCGGCGGCCCGGCTCGGCGCTCGACACCGCCGGGAATTTTCTCAGCTTCGCCGGCATCTCCATCCCGCCGTTCTGGTTCGCGCTGCTGCTCATCCTCGTCTTCGCGGTGACGCTGGGCTGGCTGCCGGCGGGCGGCGTCGCCACCATCGGCGATGGCGGCGCGCTCGACCGCGCGCGGCATCTCGCGCTGCCAGTGGCGACGCTCACCTTCGCCAGCATCGGGACGTACCTGCGCTTCATGCGCGCCGCGATGATCGAGGCGCTGCGCCAGGACTACGTGCGCACGGCGCGCGCCAAGGGCGCCAGCGAGGCGCGCGTGCTGTGGGGCCATGCGCTCAGGAACGCGCTCGTCCCGGTGATCACCGTGGTGGCGCTCTCGTTCGGCTCGCTCTTCTCGGGCGCGCTCATCACCGAGACCATGTTTGCCTACCCCGGCATGGGCAAGCTCATCTACGACGCCATCCTCGGCAACGACTTCAACCTGGCGCTGGCGGGGCTGCTGTTCGCGACCTTGCTCGTGCTGCTGTCGAATCTCGCCGCCGATATCGCCTATGCGGCGGCTGATCCGCGGATCAGCTACCGATGAGCGCGGTCCTCGCCCGCCCGGCCCTCGCCCGCTGGCGCCGCGCGCTTGGCACGCCGCGCGTCGCCGCCAGCGGCGGCGTGCTGTTCGTGCTGGCTTTCGCCGTGGCGGTGGCGCCGCTCGTGGCGGCGCTCATCGGTGCCGATGCCCACAACGTCGATCTCTACCATCGCCTCGAGCCGCCCTCGCTCGGCCATCCCCTCGGCACCGACGAGCTCGGGCGCGACCTGCTGCTGCGGCTGCTGGAGGGCGGGCGCGTGTCGCTGCTCGTCGGCATCGTTGCGGCGCTCGCTGCCGCCGGGCTCGGCACCGCCATCGGCCTCGCCGCGGGCTATCGCGGCGGCCGGCTCGACGCGGTGCTGATGCGCCTCACCGACGGCATCATCGCGCTGCCGTTGCTGCCGCTCCTGGTGGTGCTCGCCGCCATCGATCTGCGCAAGCTCGGGCTGCCCGCGTGGCTGGTGCAGTCGGAAGCTGCGAGCCTCTATCGCATCACCGTGCTGGTGGCGCTGGTCGGCTGGACGACGGTGGCGCGTCTCGTGCGGGGCGCCACGCTGAGCCTGCGCGCCCAGGATTTCGTGCGCGCGGCGCTGTCGCTCGGCGCCGGGCCGCGCCGCATCATGCTCGTCCACATCCTGCCCAACCTCGCCTCGCCGATCATCGTCGCCACCACCCTCTCGGTCGGCCATGTCATCCTGCTCGAATCGGTGCTGAGCTTCCTCGGCCTCGGCATCGAGCCGCCGCTGCCGAGTTGGGGCAACATGCTCACCGGCGCGCAGGAGACCATCGGCCTCGCGCCTCAGCTGGCGCTCTATCCCGGGCTCCTCATCTTCGTCACGGTGATCGCGTGCAATTTCCTCGGCGACGGTCTGCAGGACGCGCTCGACCCCCGCGCCACGCGGCGCTGATTCAGCGCGCGACGCGCCAGAGCGCGAGCTGGTCGGTGGCGTAGATGGCTTCGCCGCAACTCCCCACGAGCACCGGCGCACGCTCCGGCGTGGTCAGCAGGAAGTCGATGGGATAGGCCGGATGCTGCGGGCAGCCTTGCGCGAAGACGAGCCGGCGGAACTCCATCCGGCGATACCATTCGACGATCCCGGGATCGTCGGTCGGCATGAACTTGAATGTCACCAGCGTCGGATGCCCGCTGCGGCGCTCGAAATCGAGGAAGGACCATTCAATCTGCGGATCGATCAGCACGACACTTCCCGGCGCCGCGTTCTGGGCAAGCACGTCCGCGAGCGCACGCTTCTCGCCGGCGAGCGCGGCACGCTGGCGGTCGGCGGCAATGCGCTCTGCGGTGCCCAACAGGAAAAATGGCGCCAGCGCTGCTAACGCCAACAGCCGCACCGCCGTCCAGCGCCGCGGCCTGAGCGCGCCGAGCCAGGCCATGGCGAAGGCAAGACACAGCAGCAGGGTGAGCGCCGCCGGCCGGAACAGGTAGAACTTGCCGAGCACGCCCGTTTCGCGCTCGGCGAAGGACGCGGCCAGCGCCAGGAGCAGATAGGCGAGCAGCCCCGCGAGCCAAAGCGCCGTGGCCCGCCATCGGCCGGCCTTCGGCTTGCGCGCCATGACGAGGCAGGCGATGAGCATGACCGCGGCCAGCAGCGAGCCCGGAAGCCACTGGGTGCGGAAGGATTCCCAGGAGAGAAAGGGCGCGCCGTGCCACGGCTCGCGGATGATCGAGTAGATGACGTCCGGCGACGGCATGTCCGCCGGCTGAACGAAACCGCGCGCATCCGCAAATCGCGTCCATGCGATGAGGGCAAAGAGCGGCGCCACGATCAGCAAGTAGCCCGCCGCGGCGCTCGCGACGGGGCGCAGATCGCGGCGATCCTCGGTGAGCCGCGCCGCCATGGCGGCGACGAACCAGAAACCGCCGACGAGGAAATGGAAATAGGTCGCTGCGGCGAAGAGCAGGACGGTGCCGGTCAAGGCGCGGCGGCTCGCCGCCCGATAGAGGCCGGCGAGCACGAGGCCGTAGGCCGCGACCTTGGCCTCGAAGCCGCGGAACAGCCATTCGCCGCCCATCAGCGTCTGGCCCAGCAGCGCAAAGACGAGGATCACCAGCACGGCATCGAGCGCCGACAGGCCGAAGCGGCGAAAGAGAGCGCGGAGGAGGAACGCGTAAGCGACTGCGGCAAGGCTGCGCGTGATGATCTGCGCGCTCTCGAACCCGACCGCGGCGATCAGGCCGCCGAGCAGCCAATCGGTGAGAGCGCGATGGAGCGAAGCGTCGTATATCGCCGTATTCGGCGGCACCGAGCCGCTCGACACCGCATGGGCGGCGAGCGCGAAATAATTCTCCTCGTTGTCGCTGAGCACGCCGTCCGGCGGCATCAGGCAGAGCAGGAGGAGGAGCAGAGCGACGAGGTAGAGAATCGAGCCTATCGCTTTGCTGGGCGCAGCGGATGCGTCGTCACCGCTGTCCAATACAGACTGGCTCACGCCGCCTTGGCCAGCACGCGTTCGACGAGGCGGGCCCAGTAGCTGGCGCCGATGGGCAGGATCTCGTCGTTGAAGTCGTAATGCGGATTGTGCAGGCCCACCGCCTTGTCGCCGGTGCCGTTGCCGATGAAGACATAGGCGCCGGGCTTCGCCTGCAGCATGAAGGCGAAATCCTCCGAGCCCATGGTCGGCAGCAGATCGCGATCGACATTGGTCTCGCCCACCACCTCGGCGGCGATGGCGGCGGCGGTCTCGGTCTCGGCCGGGCTGTTGATCGTCGGGGGATAGCGCCGCTCGTAGCGCATCTCGACCGTGGCGCCCATCGCTGACGCGATGCCCTCGGCGACGCGGCGGATGCTCTGCTCGATAGCGTCCTGGACCTTGGGCTTGAAGGAGCGCGTCGTGCCGCGCAGCACGACCTCGTCGGGAATGACGTTCCAGGTGTCGCCGCCATGGATCTGCGTGACGCTGACGACGGCGCTCTCCAAGGGATGGGTGTTGCGGCTGGTGATGGTCTGCAGGCCGGTGGCGACCTGCGCCGCAGTCACCACGGGATCGACGCCGAGATGCGGCAGCGCCGCGTGCGAGCCTTTGCCCTTGACCGCGATCTCGAAGATGTCGAAGGAGGCCATCATCGGCCCGGCGCGCATGG
>DASVOY010000209.1:0-2931 GCA_036383115.1 Allostellaceae bacterium | reverse complement strand
TGGCATGCCAAATTTGCGATTTCTGCCCATTCCTTCGCCTCTGCCGAAAATTTAGGCAGAGGCGAAGGTGATGATCATGCGATGGGCAAGGGCGTCAGCCTTCCGGCCGCGTTTCGGGCGGCTGCGGGCGCTGGCGGCGCTCGGCCAGGAACTCGTCGAACTCGGCCTTGTCCTTGGCGAAGCGCAGCCGGTCGAGGAAGGCGCGGAAATCCTTCTGCTCCTCCTCGAGCCGGCGCAGGGTCTCGGCGCGATACTCGTCGAAGGCGCGGTTGCCGCTCGAGGGCGGTTGGCGCTCGCCGCCGAACCACCGGCTCGCCGTATCCCGAAGCTCCTCGTTGTGCCAGCGGCCATGGCCGCGATGCTTCCAGCATCCCATTCGTCCGCTCCCTATGAGAAAGGCCAGGACCGCAAGGCCCACGGGCCAGAAGAAGATGAAGCTCAGGATCATCAAGGCGATCCAGGCCGGCTTGCCGATATCGTCCAACCTCGCGGCGATCCCCACGGTCTTCTCCTCGTATGTAAATGTTATTTACATTCACATAAGGTGGCCGAGACGGCGCCGGCTGTCAAGGGCCGCCCGGTGGAAAGATCGATCAGTGCGGCCGTGGCGGTCCCGCCTCGCCCCAGAGGCCGAGGCCGCGCAGATAGACCAGCATCCCGGCCTCGAGCAGGTCCTCGGCCGACATCGGCACCCGGCGGCGCGCCGCATCGCCGCGGGCGAAAAGCGAGGCGATGCCGTGGGAGAGCGCCCAGATGTGCAGCCCCATCATCAGCGCTGGCGGCCGCTTCTCCGGCGGCAGCTTGGCCGAGAGTGCCTCCGCCGCCTTGCGCAGGACGCCGAAGGCGCGCTCGCCCGCCTGCAGCAGGTCGGGATGGGCCTCGAGCGGGATGCCGGCCTCGAACATGGCGGAGTAATAGGCGGGCTCGGCGCGGGCAAAGGCCAAGTAAGCCTTGCCTACACGCTCGAAGGCCGCGAAGGGATCGGGCAGCCCGTCGTTCCAGGCCAGCTTCAGCTCGGCCTCGAAGCGCGCGAAACCCTGCCGCGCCACATCGGCGATAAGCTCGTCGCGGTCGCGGAAATGGCGGTAGGGCGCCGCCGGGCTGACGCCGGCCGAGCGCGCCGCCTCGGCGACGGTGAAGCCGAACGGCCCCTTCGCCGCGATCAGCTCCAGTGCCGCGTTGATCAGCGCCTCGCGCAGATTGCCGTGGTGATAACCGCGGCGGCGGTGTCCCATGCCTCGCCTGCCTCCGAAGGTTCATGTGAGAGCCTCTTACATGATAGCCGTTGCCGCGACAATTGCCGCAGTCGCGCCGCGACTGTGGCCCGGTAGTCGCCTGACCCGCCAATGGCTACTCTCTCGCCGTCGCTCGAACTGGACGCCGGCCATGTCATCGTTTTGGACATTGCTCAACGAGCACGCCCTGTCTGTATCGGTCGCACAGGGCGCCTTCAGCTTCGAGATCTCCTGGCTCGGCATCGCCCTCGTTGTCGGCGCCGTGCTGCTGTGGCGCCATCTCCGCCGGCGCTAGCGCAGACGCGGTTTGAGCAGCCCACTTCTCATGTTGCGCGATGCGGATCGTAGCGGCGAGGCGGTTGATCACGGCCTCGTCGGGGACGATGCCGACAACATCGCTGTCTTCCAGCGCGCGATGGTGCTTCGCGGCGCATAGCCCAGACGAACCACGGAAGGCAAGTACGACACCGTCCAGCGCGGCACCAACTGTCCGCCGAATTGGCTGATGAACATTGCGCCGCCGCGATTGGCAAAGGCGTCAAAATCAAAGCTCAAGCCCTTGCGACCCGCGAGTTTCAGCGCTTCCCACAGCAGCAGGCTGATGGCACCGTTGCCGGCGCGCCGCTCGTCGCGCGCCGAGACCAGGAAGTAGGCGAAGACATCGTCCCACACGATAAATACGGCAGCCACAAGATCGTCGCGATCGGTACAGTAGAGGACAGTGCCGGCGCTGTGCTGCACGGACGCGCGGATCAGGGGCTCCAAGCGGCCTTGCGAGTGCCGTGGACAGGTGTCGCAGTGGGCAAAGTAAAAGGCGGCAAACTCTGCCGCTGGCATGTCGATCCCAACCACGAACCTTTCGGCCGCGCGGCGAATGACGTTGCGAGTCTTGTCGCGTAACCCCTGCCAGATCGCGGCCAAGTTCGCGCAATCGTGCAGGCGAAAGGTGTACTGCACGCCCAGGTCGAAGCCGTTCAGCTGAAACGCCAGCAGATCGGTGATGCTGGGATCGAATACCTGCTTGAACACCCGATGGGCCGGAAGCTTGCGGATGAGATCCTCCATCACCCGATAGCGCGCACGGAGGAGCGTCGTGCCCTTCCCGGGCGGCTGGGACATGATAGGTCCCAGCGTTCGCGTCCATGGCGGCAAACAGATGACCGGCTGCCCGAGGTAGCGCCTGATGTGAATCGGCAGGCGCCCCATCACCCCGGAGTGTGGGGCGCTCTCGAGCATTTCCCACGCCCCACCCGTGGCGGTGTCGAGCCACCATTCCTGGTGAAAAATTGAAACCATGGAAAAGCCCCCGTCGATCCGTCGACACTACAGCCGACGCTCTGGTGCGGGGCGCGACCCCTGACGGGTGAGCGCCGGTGCGGGGAGCGGCCATCGCCTGCGACAAGACTGCGGTCAGGTCGAGACAGCAGCCGAGCGCATAGGTGACGGAACCATACGCCGGCCACAACGCTCGAGAGCACGATGGCTACCAGGATGAGGACCACGCAGCGTCCTGTTCTTCGCTACAGCATTAACGCGCTGGACCCAGCGGACTGCCTCAGCTTGCTGAATCGTGTGTAAAGCGGGTCGGAATCTCGCCCATTTGTCCTTATGGCGAAATCGCCGCACACGCATTGTCGATCGCGGCGCCCCGTCCTGGCGGGCGACGTCCTTGCGCCAACTCGTGATCGGCAGATCG
>DASVOY010000208.1:0-7249 GCA_036383115.1 Allostellaceae bacterium | reverse complement strand
GATCGAAGTCAACAGCACCGGCGCACCGTGCCAGCAGCGCCTTGAGCGCCGGCGCCGCCGCGCCCTCGTCGAACGGTTCCTCGACCGTGAGCTTGATCAGGCCCTGGACATTGCGCCACAGCCGCAGCGCTGCCAGGAGATCCTCCGCCACGGCCTCCATCAGCGCGCCAGCCTCGGCGAGTGCCGCGAGAGCGGCGGCGGTGTTCTGGTGCAGCACCTGCGGGCGCACTGCCGCCTCACGCAGTTGCAGGTACTGGGCGATGAACTCGACGTCGATGAGGCCGCCGCGGCGATGCTTCACGTCCCAGACGGAGGGATCGCGGTGCTGCTCGGCCATGCGCCGGCGCATGTCGGCGACCTCGAGCGCCAGCTGCCCGCTCTCGCGCGGCCGCGTCAGCACCTCGCGCACGGCGCCCATGACTGCCGCGCCGAGCGCCGCCGGCCCGGCGATGATGCGTGCGCGGGTCAGCGCCATCTGCTCCCAGGTCCAAGCGGCCTCGGCGTGGTAGCGGCGGAACGCGGCGAGGCTCGAGGCGAGCGGGCCCTTCGTGCCCGACGGCCGCAGCCGCATATCGACCTCGTAGAGGCTGCCTTCCGGCGTGATCGCCGTCAGCGCGTTGATGAAGCCCTGGCTCAGGCGTGCGTAATAGGTCGAGACTGGCAGCGGGCGCGGACCGTCCGACGCTTCGAGACTTTCCGGCGCGTCATAGACCAGGATGAGATCGAGATCCGAGGTCACCGTCATCTCGCGGCTGCCGAGCTTGCCGAGGCCGAGCACGGCGAGGGCGCCGCCCGCGATGGTGCCGTGGCCGCGCGCGAACTCGGCGGCGACACGCGGCAGCAGCCCCGCGATCGCCACCTCGGCGACATCGGCGAAGCCGGCGCCGGCGCTCTCGCCGTCGAGCCTGTCGCGCAGCAGCTGGACGCCGATCTGGAACTTGCGGTCGCCGACCCAGCGCCGGGCGAGGTCGAGCACCTCCTCGTAATGGCGCGCGCCGGCGAGCACCCGCTCGAGCTCGGCGGCAAGCTCCACGCGCAGCGGCAGCGGATCGAAAAACCCTTGGGTCAGCACGCCGTCGAGGAGACCAGGACGGCGCGCGAGCTGATCGGCGAGCCGCGGCCCCGCGCCCATGATCTCCGCCATGAGGTCGAGCAGCGCGGCGTTGTTGTAGAAAAGTGAGAAGAGCTGCACGCCGGCCGGCAGCCGCGCCAGGAACTGGTCGAAGCGCATGAACGCGACATCGGGGCTGGGCGAGGCGCCGAAAGCGCGCACCAGGCCCGGCACCAGCTCGGTCAGAAGTTCGCGCGCGCGCTGGCTGCGGGTGGCGCGGTAGCGGCCATGATGCCAGCCGCGGATGATGGCGGCGACGGCGGGAGGATCGGCGAAGCCCAAGCCGGCGATGGTCTTCAGCGTCTCCGGATCATCCTCGCTGCCGGTGAAGACGAGGTTACCGGGCCCCGACAGCGTCGGCGCCTCTTCGAAGAGCGCGGCATAGCGGTTCTCGACGGTCGCGAGCCGGGCCAGCAGCTCGGCGGACAATGCCTCGACCGAAGCGTAGCCGAGAAAGGTGGCAAGCCGCGCCAGTCCGGCGGCATCGGCCGGGAGCGTGTGGGTCTGCGCATCATCGATCATCTGCAGGCGGTGCTCGACTCGGCGCAGAAAGCGATACGCCTCGGTCATCTCCACCGCCGCCTTGTCGCTGATCCGGCCGGCCGTGGCCAGCGCGGCAAGCGCCTCGCAGGTGCCGCTCTGGCGCAGCGCCGGAAAGCGGCCGCCCCAGATGAGCTGCTGCGTCTGGGCAAAGAACTCGATCTCGCGGATGCCGCCGCGGCCGAGCTTGATGTTGTGCCCGGCCACGGCGATGCGCCCGCCGCCGCGATGCGCGTTGATCTGGCGCTTGATCGAATGGATGTCCTGGATCGCGGCGAAATCCAGATTCTTTCGCCACAGGAACGGGCGCAACTCCGCGAGGAAGGTCGCGCCGGCGACGCGGTCGCCGGCCACAGGCCGCGCCTTGATGAGCGCGGCGCGCTCCCAGTTCTGGCCGGCGCTCTCGTAATAGGTGAGTGCGGCGAGCAGGGAAATGGCCGGTGGAGTCGAGGCGGGATCGGGACGCAAGCGCAGATCGGTGCGGAAGACGTAGCCGTCGGCGGTACGCTCCGCCATGAGGCGGGTCAGCTCCTGGGCGAGGCGGGTGAAGAACTGGGCCGGACTGCGCCGCCCTGTGTAACAGACCTTCTCGGCGTCATAGAGGACGATGAGATCGACGTCGCTCGAGTAGTTGAGCTCGCGCGCGCCGAGCTTGCCCATGCCCAGGACGATGAAGCCGCTGTCGCGCGCGGGCTCGGCGGCATCAGCCAGCGCGATCTCGCCGGCAGCGGCTGCTGCTGCGAGAAGATGCCGCACAGCGGCGTCGAGTGCGGCTTCGGCAAAGGCGCTGAGTGCGCCGGTGACACGCTCCAGCGGCCACCAGCCCGCAATGTCCGCGACGGCGATGAGGAGAGCGGCTTGCCGCTTGGCGACGCGCAGCTCGCGCATCAGCGCTGCGCGGTCCTCGGCGGGGCTGAAATGGCGATTGAGCCGGTCGCCGAGTTCGGCGAAAGTAGCATCGGGTCCCTGCTGCAGGAGCCTCATCAGGAGCCGCGGCTCGCCGAGACAGCATTGGGCGAGAAAGGGACTGTTGCCGAAGAGCGATGCGAGCAGCCGGTTTCCCGTCGCATCCTCGGCTAGCGTGCGCATGAAGCCGGCGAGCGCGGGATCGTCGGTTTCCGCTGCTGCCTCGTGCCAGCGCAGGAAGCCGAGCCGTGCCTGTGTGGCATCGGCTGGCGGCGGCAGATTCTGGTAGGCGGGGGGCGACGATAGCAATACGCACATTCCGGTGGTTGCGGCGGCGTCGCTCGCAGACTGCGCGGCCACCATCTTCGGGTCAAGGCCGGGGCAGGGGAGAAAGGCCGATGGTACGGCGCTCCGCACGGCTGCTGCTGCGATGCCTGGCTGGTCTGGCGGCGGGGCTGGTGCTCCTCGTTGCGTTCGTCGTGTGGCGCCTCGCGACCGGGCCGCTGTCGCTCGACTTCCTCGCCCCTTACCTCGCCGACGCCATCGTCGGCGCCCGTCCCGAGCTCGTGGTACGCATCGACCATACGCTGGTCAGCATCGAGAAGGGCGGCACGATCGAGGTCATCGAGCGCGGCGTCCATCTGGGGCGCCGCGACGGCGAGGCCCAGCTCACCCTGCCGGAGGTATCGGTCGCCTTCAGCTTGCGTGCGGCGCTCACCGGGGTCATCGCGCCGACGCGCATCATTTTGCGCCAGCCCGAGCTGCGCATCGACCGGGGGGAGGACGGCACGTTCCGTCTCGGTATCGGCGGCGGCGGTGCAGCCGGCGGCGATTGGGCGGGCGATCTGCTGCGTGATCTTGCCGCACCCCCGAATCAGCAGGACTCGCTCGGCTACCTCACCCAGGTGGCGGTGCGCAACGCGGCGCTCACGGTCGACGACCGTGCCCTCGGCGTGACATGGCGGGCAAAGCGCGCGGATGCGACGCTCTTCCGCGGCGAAGGCGGCGTCTTCGGCGACTTGGCGCTCGCCGTCGAGCAGCCCGGCGGCGGCGAGACTGAGCTGCGCAGCGACTTCCGCTACCCCAGGGGCGGCGACCGTCTCGCCATGCAATTGGGGTTTGACGATCTGCGGCCCGCGCTGTTCTCGGGGGCCGCGCCCACGCTGGCGCCGCTCGCGGCCGTGGACCTGCCGCTCTCCGGCCAATTCCGCCTCGAGCTCGACGTCGCAGGGGCGCGCATCAGCGACGCTTGGTGCGATCTCACCCTCGGTCCCGGCCGCATCGTGCATCCGGCGCTTCAGGGCGGAGGCGTCACGGTCGCATCCGGGCAGCTCCGCGCGGACTACGATCCGGCGGCGGGCCGCCTCACCCTGCAGCGGCTGCATCTCGATCTCGGTGGCCCGCAGGTCGACGCCACCGGCACCGTCGACGGGCTCGGCGACGGCATCCTGGCCGGCGGTCTCCCGGTGGCGATGGACATCGCCACCGAGCTGCAGCTGAGCGAGGTTCCCATCGACCGGCTGCCGGACCTGTGGCCGGAGCGGCTCGCCGCCAAGGCGCGCAGCTGGGTCGTCGAGCACATCCACGACGGCGTCGCCGGCGCCACCGGGCAGATCGGCGCGCATGTCGACCTGACGCCGAACGCGGCGCGCCCGGTGCGGCTCGATGCGTTCGCGGGCACGCTCCATTATCGCGGCCTCACCGTCGAGTACTTCAAGCCGCTGCCGCCGCTGCACGGGGTTGACGGTATGGCGAGCTTCGACCGCGCGTCGCTCGAGCTCAAGCCGAGCGCCGGCGCCGTGAAGCAGCTCCAGGTGACCGGCGGCACTGCCAAGCTGTCGAAACTCGATACCAACGACGAGCAGATCGCGATGGATCTCGCGCTGCGCGGACCGCTGCGCGATGTGCTCGAGCTGCTCGATTCCGAGCCGCTGCACTTCGTGCGCGACTTCAAGATCGAGCCGGCCAAGGTTGCGGGGCAGGTCGATGGGCGTGTTCTCTTCGACTTCCCGCTCAAGCACGATCTCAAGGTCGAGGAGATCGGCTATGGCGCGCGCGCCACGCTGGCCGGCGTCAGCATCGCGGAGGTGCTCGCCGGCCACGACCTCGCCGACGGCGAGTTCCGCCTGCAGCTCGACCGCGCCGCCCTGCGGCTCGACGGCACGGCGCGGCTTGCCGATGTGCCGGCGACGCTGAGCTGGCTCCAGAGCCTCAAGCGAAGCGATGCCATACGCGCGCGCTATGCGGTGAAGGCGCGGCTAGACGACGCGGCGCGGCGGCGGCTCGACCTCGATTTCCTGCCGGAGATGGTGAAGGGTCCGGTCGATGTCGATCTCGCCTATGCGCTGGGGGCATCGAAGCGCGCAACCGCCGATGTCACGCTCGGCCTCAAGGACGCGGCGCTCGAGGTGGCGAGGCTCAACTGGCGGAAGCCGCCCGGCGTCCCCGCCACGGCGACGCTCGCCCTCGACGTGGTCGACGAGCGCATCCGCGCCATCCGCGAGGCGACGATCAAGGGCGGCGGCGCGGATGCGCGCCTGTCCGCAACATTCGGCCCTGCCGGCGACCTCGCCGCCGCCGTCACGCGCGTCGATGTGCCGCGGCTGATCCTCGCCGAGACCGATGCCAGCGGCTCCCTGGCGCGCCGTGGCCAAGGCGGCTGGCAGGTCGAGCTGCGCGGCATGAGCTTCGACGCGACCGGGCTGATGGCCGAGGTCAACCATGCCTCCGCGGGCACGGGCGCGCGGCCGCCGCTCACCGTCGATGTCGCGCTCGACCGTCTCATCCTCGGGCCGAAGCGCGAGGCGCGCGAAGTGAAGGGGCAGCTCTATGACGATGGCGTCCACTGGCAGGCCGCCACGCTCGATGCCGCGATGTTCGGCGGCGGCAAGGCGAGCCTGCGCTTCGGCGAGGCCGGCGGCGCCCGCAACTTTCACTTGTCGACCGATAATTTCGGCGAGCTGCTGCGTCTTCTCGGCGTTTCCGACAATGTTCGGGACGGGCAGCTCGAGGTCAGCGGTCAGGCCCAGGACAAAGGGCTGCGGCGCGTGTTCCGCGGCACTGTCGATGGCTCGGATTACCGCCTGGTGAACGCGCCGCTCTTCGCGCGGCTGCTCTCGGTCGCCTCGTTCTCGGGCATCGGCGGGCTCTTGACCGGCGAGGGCATTCCCTTCACCCGGCTGAAGGCGGATTTCACCGTCGCCGACGGCAAGGTCGAGGTCACGGACGGCCGCGCCTATGGCGGCGCCATCGGCGTCAACGCCGGCGGCAGCTTCGATACGACCAACAATACACTCGACATCGCCGGCACGCTGGTGCCGGCCTATACGCTCAACAGCGTGCTCGGCAACATTCCGGTGCTCGGCAACCTCCTCCTGGGCGGCGAGGGCGAAGGCATCTTCGCCGCCAATTTCCGCATCGCCGGCCCGGTCTCCGACCCCAAGATCACCGTCAACCCGCTGAGCACGCTGGCGCCCGGCGTGCTGAGGAAGCTCTTCCTGTTCGAGGCGCCGGAGCCGGCGGTGCCGGCGCCCAAGCCGGACGCCGGGCCGGCGAAGTAGCCGCGCTATCGAGAGCTACAAGCGGGCGACATCGTGGCGGCCGGGATCGACGGCGCCGCCCGGATGGCCGAGGGCAGCGACAATCTGCGGAAATCCGCCCCTGAAGCCTGGCGGCAGCGGCCGCTTGATGGCGAAATGTTTCACGTGAAACCTACAAGTTGATGTCGAAGTGGACCAAGCGGGGCGCCGATCCGCATCACTTGAGTGCGTGATGTGGACTAGAACCGGACGAGACAGCGCTATCCCCTGCAACATCGCGCGACGACGGCGGATAGCTGTGGAGGCTCGCTTCCGGCTCCATGAAATGCTCCACCGGGCGCGCGTCTTGGCCTAGGCTTGGTCAATTCATCAGGGAGGACCCACATGGCGATCACGGTGATCAAACCCAGCCGGGAGGAGATCCTGCGCGGGGTCGCTCGGTTCGGCGAGATCAAGGGCGTGACGGGCGGCCTGCCCGACATGGTGCTGCCGGAATGCCAGCGCACCTTCTACAACGTGCTGGGCTTCGAGATGCCGGAGCGGGAGGAGACCTACTCCCCATTCGGCGAGATGGCCAAGCCGAAGATCGGCCATATGCGCCCCGGCTTCGGCTTGGCCTTCGTCGCCGCCGCACCCGGCAAGGGCGTGCTCATGCACGCGCACGACACCAACGAGACCTTCATCGTCGTCGAAGGGCGCTGGAAACTGGAGTGGGAGGGCGACCAGGGCACCGACCATGTGATCCTGGGCGCCAAGGACGTGATCTCGTTCCCGGTCGGAGTGCATCGCCGCTTCGAATGCGTCGAGCCGCCGGCCGGCAAGGGCGAGGGGCTGCTGCTCGCGGTGATCGCCGGCGAAGCGCCCGAGGCCGAATACGCGGCCGAGGCCCGCCGGCGCATGGAGGCCGCCGGCGGAGCGCTTGATCGTGCCGTCAGATGATCTTGAGCCGCAGGAACAACATGTAGGAGAACGGCGTGCCGCCATAGGCGGGACGCACCGCGCTTGGCAGGGCGTAGGTGCTGCCGAGGCCGCCGATGCCAGATGCTTGTGGATGGGAATGTCGCAGATATACCCAAGGCTCAGCTTGTTGACCGTGAAGACGGTCGAGGGGCCGACGCGCTGCACGTCGACCATCACCAGCGGGGTTTCCGAG
>DASVOY010000207.1:0-3300 GCA_036383115.1 Allostellaceae bacterium | reverse complement strand
CTTGGCGCCGGAAAAGGCGGCAAAGCCGGCGCTGCCGCGCACGCTCGCCGTCGCGCCGGTGAAGAGGTTCGTGCCCTGGCCGCGCGGCACCATGACCTGCGCCACCTCGCGCCCCATCAGGAACCCGGCGAAGCAGCCCATCTCCCAGACCTTGAAATAGACGCGACTGGTGGTCTCGCGGATGGGGAAGCGGACATTGGCTCCGATGTTGAAGACGGCGACCTCGATCGCGCCGGTGTCGCGCTCGATGCGCCGCACCAGATCCGTCATCTGCTCTTCCTTGCGCGCATCGACGCCGAAGGCGATCGCCTCGCCGCCGGCGCTGCGGATCGCGTCGACCAGCGGCGCCAGCTTCTCGCCGTTGCGGCGGACGACGCAGGCGACGAAGCCCTCGCGCGCGAAGCGCCGGGCGATGGCGCCACCGAGCGCGTCGCCGGCGCCGATCACCAGCGCCACCTTCTTGTCCACCGGACTTCTCCTTATGGCATGGCGCTCGCGCTCAGATAGGAACGCCCGAGCAGCGCGTCCTCGACGAAGTCGAGCCGGTCCTGGCCGAAGAACATCTCGTCCTCGACGAAGAAGGTCGGCGCGCCGAAGACGCCGCGTTTCGCCGCCGCCTCGGTATAGGATTTGAGCTTCTGCTTGACGCCGTCCTCGGCGATGCGCGCGAGCACGCGGCCCGCGTCGATCCCGGCGTCGCCCAGCACGCCGGCGATGACGGCATCGTCGTCCATCTTCTGCCCGTCGCGCCACATGCCGGCAAAGGCCGCGTCGGTGTAGCGCGGCAGGAAACCCTCCTCCTCGGCGACGACCGCGCCGCGCATCAGTTTCAGTGTGTTGACCGGGAAATGCGGGTTGCGCCGGAACGGAATCTCGTACTTCTTCACGAAACGCACCAGATCGCGCTGGCTGTTGGGCCATTTGAGCGGGTTGGCCGCCGGGCTGGCGTTGCCCGTCGCCTGGAAAACGCCACCCAGCAGCATGATGCGGTACTGCGCGGCGCCTCCGGTGCGGCGCAGCACCTCGGGCAATCGCATATGCGCGACATAGGAGTAGGGGCTGCCATAGTCGAAATAGAACTCGACGGTTCCCGGCATGCTCGCCTCTCAGTTCCAAAAAGGAACCTTGACATCCTGCGGTCCGGCAGAGAGCGTGTCAAACACGAAATTCGGACGGGGCGGACATGCGCTGGAACGAGCTGAAGCGGGAGGCGTGCTCGGTCGCGCGCACCGTGTCGGTCATCGGCGACCGCTGGACGCTGCTGATCCTGCGCGATTGCTTCTTGCGGGTGCGCCGGTTCGAGATGTTCGAGGCGCGGCTCGGCATCACGCGGCACATCCTGGCCGACCGGCTGCGCAAGCTGGTCAAGGCCGGCGTGCTCGCGCGCGTCCCTTACCAGGCGCGGCCCAGGCGCTACGAGTATCGCCTGACCGACAAGGGTCTCGACCTCCATCCCGTCATCATGGCGATCGTGCATTGGGGCGATGTGCACATGGCGGGGAAGGCCGGGCGGCCGCTGCTGCACGAGCACCGCGCCTGCGGCCACGTCTTCGATCCCGTCCTCAGCTGCTCGGTCTGCGCGGGAGCGGTGACGGCACGGGACGTGCTCGTCCGCCCCGGCCCGGGCGCGAAATCTTCGCTGCTCGCCGGCGAGGCCCGTTAGCTAATCCCCCATGGCCATGCCGTCGCGGCGCGGGTCGGCGGCGCCTTGGAGGCCGCGCGGCGTGACGAGGATGCCGCCGAGCCCGCTCGGCCGGTCGGTGATCTGGACCTTGTGGCCGCGGGCGGCGAGGGAGGCGGCCATCGCCGCGGCGCTCGGGCCGGCTTCGATCTCGGTCGCGCCGTTGCGGTTGCCGTCATTGGGCAGGTCGATGGCGGCCGGCAGGTCATAGCCCCAATCGAGCACGGCGATGATGGTCTTGGCGACGTCGTTGATGATGGCGCTGCCGCCGGCCGAGCCGACCACCAGCTTGATCCTGCCCGCTCGGTCGAAGACGAGCGTCGGCGCCATCGCCGAGAGCGGCCGCTTGCCGCCCTCGACGCGGTTCGACACCGGGCGGCCATCCGCCTCGGGCGCGAAGGAGAAATCGGTGAGCTCGTTGTTGAGCAGGAAGCCTCGCACCATGAGGCGCGAGCCGAAGGCGTTCTCGACCGTCGTCGTCATGGCGAGCGCGTCGCCGTCGCCGTCGATGATCGAGATGTGGCTCGTCGACGGCAGCTCGGGCGCCTCAGCCATGCCGCCATCGCGCGCGTGGCTGCCGGGCGGATCGCCGGGTTGCGCCGGCCCCGGCATGGCGTGCTCGCCGTCGATGAGGCGGGCGCGCGCCTGGAGATAATCGGCGTCGAGCAAGCCGCGCAGCGGGATGGCGACGAAATCGCCATCGGCGAGATAGCGCGCGCGGTCGGCATAGGCGAGGCGGCCGGCCTCGGCGAAGAGATGCACGGCCTCGACCGAAGGCGGCTTGTCGCGGGCGAGGTCGAAGCGCTCGAGCAGGCCCAGCATCTCGAGCAAGGTCACCGCGCCCGAGCTCGGCGGGCCCATGCCACAGACGTGGTAGATGCGGTAATACCCGCACACCGGCGCCCGCTCCTTGGCCTCGTAATGCGCGAGATCGCTCTCGGCGAGATCGCCCGGACTCGCCGGCTGGGCGCGCAAGGTCGCGACGATGTCGCGCGCGACCGGCCCGGTATAGAAGGCATCGGCGCCGCCCTCGGCGACGAGGCGCAGCGTCGCGGCAAGCTCCGGATTGGCGAGCGTCGCCTTGGGCGTGCCGTCCGGCCCGTAGAAATAGCTGCGCGCCGGCTCGTAGCGGCCGAGGAAGGGATCGCGGGCGAGCAGCGCGTGCAGCCGCGGCGACACCGGAACGCCCGCCTCGGCGAGCCGGACCGCCGGCGCGAAGAGCGTGCGCCACGGCAGCTTGCCATAGCGCCGGTGCGCCATCTCAAGCATGCGCAGCAAACCCGGCACGCCGACCGAGCGCGCGCCGACCATCGCGTCATAGAAGGCGAGCGGCTTGCCGTCGGGCCCGAGGAAGCGGTCGGGCCGCGCCGCGGCGGGCGCCGTCTCGCGCCCGTCGAAGGTGACGACGCGCCGCTCCGCCGCGGACCAGTAGACGAGAAAGGCGCCGCCGCCGATGCCCGAGGATTGCGGCTCGACGAGGTTGAGCACGAGCTGCGTCGCGATCGCCGCATCGACGGCGCTGCCGCCCTGGCGCAGCACGTCGCGTCCCGCCGCCGCAGCGATCGGGTTGGCAGCGACCACCATGTCGCGCTTCGCCAGCGCGGCGTGCTGCGCTGTCC
>DASVOY010000206.1:0-6373 GCA_036383115.1 Allostellaceae bacterium | reverse complement strand
AGCATCGCGTCTTGCCACGGCACGACGAATATCCAGGCGAAGAAAGTCCCCAGCGCCAGCACGTGCACCGCCGGCGCGTAGCGCCGCGCCACCCGATCGGCCAGGAGGACGAGGCGTGCGCGCCCCTGCTCGGCCGTCTCCATCAGGCGCACGATCTCGGCGAGGAAGGTGCGCTCGCCGGTGGCGGTGACGGTGACGCGGAGCGGCGCGGTCAAGTTCAGCATGCCGGCCAGCACCGTGCTGCCCGGCCCCGCCTCCGCCGGCAGGCTCTCGCCGTCGATGAGGCTCTTGTCGAGGGAGGTCCGGCCATCGAGGATACAGCCGTCGACGGCGACGCGCTCGCCCGCCGCCACGAGCACGGTGTCTCCCAAGGCAATGGCCGTCGCCGGCAGACGCTTCATCTGGCCGTCGCGGGCCGCCACGGTAACAGCCTGTGCGGTGAGCGCGACGAGCTGCTCCGCGGCGGAGCGCGCCCGGCCCCGCGCGCGCCGGTCGAGATAGCGCCCGACCAGCAGGAAGAAGAGCAGCATCACCGCCGAATCGAAATAGGCGTGCCGGCCGGATTGGATGGTCTCGTAGAGGCTCATGGCGGTGGCAAGCGTCACCCCAATGGAGATCGGCACGTCCATGTTGGTGCGGCCGCGCCTCAAGGCGCCCCAGGCCGAGCGGAAAAAGGGCTGGCCGGCATACGCCGCCGCCGGCAGCGCGATGAGCGCCGACACCCAATGCAGAAGGTCGCGCGTTGCCTGGCCCATCTCGCCGGCGAGCCCGGCCCACACGGACACCGACAGCAGCATCACGTTGCCCGCGGCAAAGCCGGCGACCGCGAGCGCGCGCAGCAGTTGGCGCTCCTCCAGGGCGGTTGCCGCCGCGACGCGCGGCGCATCATAGGGAACGGCGCGATAGCCGAGGCGCTGGACCATGTCGACGAGGCGAGCACCCGATCCCGCATCGCCGCGCCAGCGCAAGCGCAGGCGCCGGCTCGTGAGATTGACGCGCGCTTCGACGACGTCCGGCTGTCGCCGCAGCGCCGTCTCGATCAGCCAGACACAGGCGGCGCAATGGAGACCGTCGACCAACAGATGGAGCGTCGCCGTGCCGTCAGCGTCGGCGATCGCGCAGGCGGCTGGATCGGCGGCGGGCTCGTCTGGCGGTCGCGGCAGCCTTGTCCCGGTATCGAGGCTGCGCCCTCCGTAATAGCGCCCGAGCCCCATGTCCTGGATGAGCCGATATGCCGCCGCACAGCCGTTGCAGCAGAAGCGACCTGCTCCCGTCGGCAGCCGCTCGCCGCAATGCGCGCAGCTTGCCATGGCGGCAGCGTTCGGCGGCAGGGACTCGCGAAGAGCAAGCGCGCCGCTCATTTGACGGCGATCCGCTGCATAAATTCGAAGCGGTCGGCGCCGCGGCGTGCTGCGATCCGCAGCTCCCATTGTCCGGGCCGATCGAGCGCCACGTCGGCGGCGTAGCGTCCGGCGGTAGTTTCGGAAAGTGACACGATGCTCTCGGGCAGCGGCTCGAGCGGCCGCAGGATGCGCGCCGTGACCGCAAGACCGGCGAGCGGCCGTCCGTCGCGGTCGGCAAACTCGGCGGCGATCTCGCCGCGCTCGGCACCTTCGGCAAGAAAGCGGACCGTGCCGCGCCAGCCGAGGGCGTCCTGCGCCGCCGCCGCGTCGAGCACCCGGTTGTAGTCATTGCCGTGCGCGAAGGGATGCTCGGTCACCAGCCCGGTCGACGACACCGCGGCGAAATAGGCGAGCGCACCGTTCGCGGCGACGACGACGCCCAGCGCGCCGGCAAAGGCCCAGGGAATCCAGCGATAGGACCTCATGGCGACCTCATCAATGCTCCGGGCCGCGGAAAGTGGCGCGATAGACGGCCGTCTCGCCGCTTGACTTGTCGCGCACGATGAACGTGAAGTGGCTTTCGCGCTCGTCGCGCTTCGGCGCCTGCACATAGGCGCGGAAGGTGCCGATGCTGTCGGCGTTCACCGCCACGGTTACCCCGGCCTCCGCAGGGACCGGCGGCGCCTCATATTCCGCGATATGCAGCGTCGCGCCGCCAAGCCCGGTGGCGCTGATGGCATAGAACCGCTCTTCGCCGCCCTTGTTCTCGATCTTGAGGGTGTAGCCGTCGCGGATCGAGCCGTCGGAGAGCCTCACGAAGAGCGGGTTGCGATCCTGCAGCACGCTGATCTCGACGCCGCGACGCTCGGCCAGCGCGACGATCATCACCGCCGCCACCAGGAGAAGCACCGCCGCATAGACGATCGTGCGCGGCCGCAGCAGGCGCAGATGCGGCGTCTCGCCGCGCTGGCGTGCCACGCGGCTGGCATAGGTGTCGAACGCGATGAGCCGGCTCGGACGTCCGACCTTGTCCATGATCTCGTCGCACGCGTCGATGCAGAGGCCGCAGCCGATGCATTCGAGCTGCAGTCCGTCGCGGATGTCGATGCCGGTCGGGCACACCGCGACGCAGGCGCGGCAATCGATGCAGTCGCCGCGCCCTTCCCAGGTTTCGCCCTTCTTGTGCTTGCCGCGCGGCTCGCCGCGCCAGTCGCGATAGGTGACGGCTAAGGTTTCGTCGTCGATCATCGCCGACTGGAAGCGCGGCCACGGGCACATATAGGTGCAGACCTGCTCGCGCGCCCAGCCGGCCAGCAGATAGGTCGTCGCCGTGAAGAGGCCGAGGAAGAAATACTGTGTCGCCGACGCCTCGAGCGTGAAGAGGTCGTGCACCAGCGTCGGCGCGTCGTTGAAGTACATGATCCAGGCGCCGCCGGTCGCCGCCGCGATGACGAGCCAGAGCGTGTGCTTCGCCGTCTTCCTCGCGAGCTTGCCGAGCGACAGGGGCTGCTCGTCGAGGCGGATCCGCTGCGCGCGGTCTCCCTCGACGAGGCGCTCGGCCCACATGAAGAGATCGGTCCACACGGTCTGCGGGCAGGTGTAGCCGCACCAGACGCGGCCGAAGAGGCTGGTGACGGCGAAGAGCCCGACCGCGCCGAGGATCAAGAGGCCGGCGAGGTAATAGATCTCGTGCGGCCAGATCTCGATCCATAGGAAATAGGCACGGCGCGCCGGCATATCGATGAGAAACGCCTGGTCGGGATGATTGGGCCCGCGGTCCCAGCGCAGCCAGGGCGCGGCGTAGTAGATCGTAAGGCAGGCGATGAGCACCGCCCATTTGACGCGGCGGATCGGCCCTTTGACGCGGCGCGGATAGACCTTCTCATGCGGCGCGAAGAGCGGGATGCCCTCGTGCTCTTCCTCAACGTGGGTGCGCGCGACGACCAGGTCCATTGACGATCCCGTCTATTGCCCGCCGCCCAGCGAGTGGACGTAGACCGCGAGCATCTTGATCGTGGTCGGGTCGAGCCGCAGGTTCCAGGCCGGCATGCTGCCGTTCCTGGCGTTGGTGACGGTCTCGACGATCGTTGCCTTGTCGCCGCCATAGAGCCAGATGCCGTCGGTCAGGTTCTTGGCGCCGAGCTCGGGATTGCCCTTGCCGTTCTCGCCATGGCAGAGCGCGCAATTCTCGGCGAAGATCGCCCGGCCGCGCTTCACCGCGTCGGCCGGCGCTTTCTGGCCCGAGAGCGACAGCACGTAATCGGCGACGTCGCTGATCTGCGCCGGCTTCAGGATGCCGTCGGCGCCGAAGCGCGGCATCTGCGACTGGCGCGACTCCGGGTCGGCGTTGCGGATGCCGTGCGTTATCGTCCGATGGATGTCGGCCAGCGTGCCGCCCCAGAGCCATTCGTCATCGGCGAGGTTGGGATAGCCCTTGGCGCCAGCGCCGCCGGTGCGATGGCAGGGCGTGCAGTTCTCGTTAAAGGCGGCGCGACCTCCGGTCTCGGCGAAGGCGAGGAGATCGGGGTCCTTGCGGATCTGGTCCAGCGAGGCGTCGCGGATGCGATCGCGGAATTGGCCCTGAGCATCGGCGGCCTCGGCCATGCTCTGCGCCAGCATCTCGCGATTGGTATTGCGGTCGAGCATGCCCTTCGTATGCGACGAGACCCAGGGCACGGCGGGATAGAGAATGCAATAGCCAACCGCAAAGACGATGGTGGCATAAAGGGTATAGAGCCACCATCTGGGCAGAGGCGTGTCGAGCTCGCGGATGCCGTCCCACTCGTGGCCGGTGGTGTCGCGCGCCGTGGTCGCATCCTTCTCTTTCTTGGTCGGCATGGCCGCTCCTCAGTGGTCGTCGCGCAGCGGGATGCGCGCGCTGTCATCCATGCGCTGGCGCTGGCGCGGCGCGTAGGTCCAGAGGACGATCGCGCAGAACAGCACCAGCATCAGCACCGCGAGCGGCGAATGCAGCCGGTCGATGATGCCGATCCAATCCATCGCCGCCTCCCTCATTGACGCAGATCGTCGGGCGACACGTCGCGGAATTTGACCAGCGTGCCAAGCATCTGCAGATAGGCGATGAGCGCGTCGCGCTCGGTGACCCGCTTGGGGTCGCCGCCGAAGCCGCCGGTGACGGCGCCCGGGTAGCGCTGCGCCAACCCCGTCGTGTCCGCCGCCGGGTCGACCTGGGCGAGCGCGTCCGCCTTGGCGTTGGCGATCATCGCGTCGGTGTAGGGCACGCCGACGATGCGGTTGGTGCGCAGGTGGTCGGCGAGGCGATCGAGATCGAGCGGCCGGTCTCCGAGGAAGGCATAGGGCGGCATGACCGATTCCGGCACGACGTCGCGAGGGTTGGCGAGATGCGCGGCGTGCCAGTCGTTGGAGTACTTGCCGCCGACGCGCGCCAAATCCGGGCCGGTGCGTTCCGACCCCCATTGGAAGGGATGATCGTACATGCTCTCGGCGGCGAGGCTGTAATGGCCATAGCGCTCGACCTCGTCGCGGAAGGGCCGGATCTGCTGGCTGTGGCAGAGATAGCAGCCCTCGCGCACGTAGATGTCACGGCCGGCGAGCTCGAGCGGCGAATAGGGGCGCACGCCCTTGACCCGCTCGATCGTCGTCTCGATGGTGAAGAGCGGCACAATCTCGACGATGCCGCCGATCGATATGGTGAGCAGCGTCAGCACCAGCAGGAGAAGGGCGTGCTGCTCGATGAATTTCTGGCTGAGGAACCGCATGCTCGCCTCCTCACTCGGCCGGCAGGATGCGCGGCCGCGCCGCGAGGGGCGTCAACTCCGGCTCGCGCCGCAACTGGCCGCGCGCCGTGCGCCAGAGGTTGTAGGTCATGATGAGGGCGCCCAGGAGGAAGCAGATGCCGCCCAGCGCGCGGATGAGATAGAACGGATACATCCGGCTCACCACCTCGGCGAACGAGTATTGCAGGAAGCCGTATTGGTCATAGGCGCGCCACATCAGCCCCTGCATGATGCCGGCGACCCACATCGAGACGATGTAGAGTACGATGCCGATGGTGGCGATCCAGTAGTGATAGGCGACGAGCTTGACGGAGTAGAGGCGCTCGCGCTTCCACAGCACCGGCACGAGATAATAGAGCGCGCCGAAGACGATGAAGGCAACCCAGCCGAGCGCGCCGGAATGCACGTGCCCGATCGTCCAGTTGGTGTAGTGGCTCAGCCCGTTCACCTGCTTGATCGACATCATCGGCCCTTCGAAGGTGGCCATGCCGTAGAAGGCGACCGCCGTCACCGAGAAGCGCAGCGCGGGATCGGTCCTGAGCTTGTCCCAGGCGCCCGAGAGCGTCATGAGCCCGTTGATCATGCCGCCCCAGGATGGCATCCACAGCATCACGGAGAAGACCATGCCCAGCGTCTGCGCCCAATCGGGGAGCGCCGTGTAATGCAGATGATGTGGCCCGGCCCAGATGTAGAGGAAGATCAGCGACCAGAAATGGACGACCGAGAGCCTGTAGGAATAGATCGGCCGGTCCGCCTGCTTGGGGATGAAGTAGTACATCATGCCGAGGAAGCCGGCGGTGAGGAAGAATCCGACGGCGTTGTGGCCGTACCACCACTGGATCAGCGCATCCTGCACGCCGGAGAAGAGCGAGTAGCTCTTGGCGCCGAAGAACGAGACCGGGATCGACAGGTTGTTGACGACGTGCAGCACGGCAATGGTGACGATGAAGGCGAGATAGAACCAGTTCGCAACGTAGATGTGCGGCTCGCGGCGGCGCAGCACGGTGCCGAGAAATACGGCGAGGTAGAGCACCCAGACGAGAGTGAGCCAGAGATCGACGAACCATTCGGGCTCGGCGTATTCGCGGCCTTCGGTGACGCCGGCGAGATAGCCGAGCGCGGCCATGACGATGAAGAACTGGTAAGCCCAGAAGATGAACCAGGCCAACGGCCGCCCGCCCCACAATGTCGCGCGGCAGGTGCGCTGCACGACATGGAAGGAGGTGCCCAAGAGGGCGTTGCCGCCGAAGGCGAAGATCGCGGCCGAGGTGT
>DASVOY010000205.1:0-4062 GCA_036383115.1 Allostellaceae bacterium | reverse complement strand
GAGAAAGGTGCGGCGCATCGGTCATGAAAGGTGTGCCCGGAACCTAAAAAAGTGTACCTCGAAACCTAGTGTAACTGAAAATAGAGAGAGGCGGCAATCTGGACCTCTGCCATCTCCCGGGAATCCATCCTCGGAAGTGAGGACACAGCGGTCGCGGTCGAAACCGTACGCGCCGACGCGCACCGGCGCCGGAGCCGCTCCTTGCGACGGGGCGCGCCGGTGCCGGAAAGTCCGCTTTTTCGCCGACCGGCGCCGCCGATCAGACGACCGTATCGATGCGCGGCCCGTCCGGCGGGCGCGCCTCGCCCTTGGCGACGCCGACCATCGCCGGGCGCAACAGCCGGTCATGCATGGCGTAGCCGGGCTGCAACACCTGGACCACCGTGCCTGCCGGCTGGCCGGTGTTCTCGATCTCGAGGATCGCCTGGTGGAAGTTGTGGTCGAAGCGCTCGCCGAGCGGGTCGATGCGGCGGATGCCGTGGCGATCGAAGGCGGCGAGGAGCTCGCGCTCGGTCGCGCTGACGCCCTGCAGCAGCGTGCGGGTGAGCTCGTCCGTCACTTGCGCCTCGGGCACGCTGGTGAGCGCGCGGCGCAGATTGTCGGCGACGTTGAGCAGATCCCTGGCGAGGTTGCCGGCGCCGTATTTCGCCGCGTCCTCGCGCTCGCGCTGGGCGCGGCGGCGCACGTTCTCGGTCTCGGCGAGCGCGCGCAAGGCGCGGTCCTTGGCCTCGGCCAGCTCGGCCTCGGCGGCGGCAAGGCGCTCTTCGAGCCCCGCATCCTGCGTTGCCGTGGCGCCTTCGGCCGGCGTCGCGTCACCCGGCGCCGCAGGGGCGTTCTTGTCTTCGCTCATCTCGATTTCCCTATCCCAGGAGCCTGCCGATCACCTTCGCCGTGTAGTCGACCAGCGGGATGATGCGGGCGTAATTGATCCGCGTCGGGCCGATGACGCCGATGGCGCCGACCACCTGCTCGCGCCGGTTGGCATAGGGCGCTACGATCATCGAGCAGCCGGCGACGCCGAACAGCGGATTGTCCGAGCCGATGAAGATCTGCACGCCTTCGCCCTCGCGCGTCGCATCGAGCAGGCGGAGCATGGATTCCTTGGTCTCGAGCATGTCGAAGAGGGTGCGCAGCCGCTCGAGGTCGGTGAGCGCGGTCACGTCGTCGAGCAGATTGGCCTGGCCGCGCACGATGAGCGCGCTGCCTTCGCCGCCGGCCCAGGACGCCAGCCCCGCCTCGACCAGCTTGGCGGTGAGCTCGTCGAGCTGCGATCTCTTCGACTCGATGTCGGCGGCGACCGCCACACGGGCCTCGTCGATGGTATGGCCGACGAGGCGCGAATTGAGGTAGTTGCCGGCGGCCACCAGCGTCGAGGGCGGCGTGCCGATCGCCACCTCGATGAGCCTGTTCTCGACGAGGCCGTCCTCGGTGACCATGACCACGAGCGCGCGCTCCGGGCTCAGCGGCACGAACTCGATGTGCTTGAGCGCGCGCCGCTCGGTCTTGGGCGCCACCACCAGCCCGGCGCAGCGCGACAGGCCCGAGAGCGCCGTCGTCGCCTCCTCGAGCGCCTGCGCTAGGCTCTTGCCGGCACCGACGAGGCGGCCGTCGATGCTGCGCCGCTCCTCCTCGCTCAAGCCGCCGAGCTCGAGCAGGCCGTTGACGAAGAGCCGCAATCCGGCGTCGGTGGGGAGCCGCCCGGCCGAGGTGTGCGGCGCGAAGAGCAGCCCGGCATCCTCGAGATCGGCCATGACGTTGCGGATCGTCGCCGGCGACAGGTCGAGATGGCCGCGCCGCGACAGCGTGCGCGAGCCGACCGGCTCGCCGGTCTCGACATAGGCATCGACGATCATCCGGAAGATCTCGCGGCTGCGCTCGTTCAGCTCCGTGATGACCGGTTTGGGGACGACGGGCTGCGACATAGGTTCCGCTGACATGGGCCGGAATACGCTCTGGGCGCCGCGAAATGTAGGAAGGCGGCTTTCCAGCGTCAACCGCGCGAGGTCTGAAGCCAGCGCCTCACGCGCGACTTGTAGATGCGGTAGGGATCGCCGAATTTGCGCTCGAGATAGGCCTCCTCCCGGGCGATGACGCCATAGCGGATCAGCAGCAGCACCGGCACCAGCAGGGCGAGCGTCCACAGGCTGCCGGCGGCGATGGCGAGGCCGGCATAGATCAGCGCCATGGCGAGATACATCGGGTTGCGCGACCAGCGGTAAGGTCCGGTGATGACGAGCGCCGTGGCCGGCAGCGTCGGCGGGATATTGGTGCCGGCGGCGCGGAACCGCCCCGTCGCGAGCACCGCCAGCGTCACGCCGGCGAGCACAAGCAGCCCGCCCACGGCATAGCGCGCCGGGCGCGGGACATCCGGCCAGGGCGTCGGCACGAACCCCTCGAGCAGCGTGCCGGCGGCGAGGAAGCCGAGATAGACGAGCGGCGGCAGGGCGATCACGCCCGGCACGTCGGCGCGGGTGGCAGCCGGTTGCGCCCGCTGGGCCGCCCGCCGCAGCGCGAGCCTGACGCCGACGGCCACCGCCAGCACCGCCACGGCCGTGCTCAAGATGGCGACAGTTTCCTGCTGCAAGATCGCTCCAGGATGCGTACCACGGCCGTCGCGGCCGCCCGGCCGGTCTTGGCTGAAGGCAGGATCGCCAACGGATCGGCTACGTCAAGTGGCAACGGGTAGTGTCTCAGTTTGAAGTTCTGCCCCCGACCCCGTTTCGGACCCGGCGAAGGCCGCCTCAGCCGACGGATTTGTTGACACCGAAGGCGATCAGTATGAGCGCAGCCGCCATGAGCATCCAGCCGGGATGACGACCGCGCGTCGCCCAAAGGTTGCCGAGCGCGCCATACAGGTAGAGGCCGCCCACGCACAGGCCAGTCGCGAGCCTTGCGTCGTGCCCGAACCCGATTGCAGCGGCGATCAAGGCGAGACCGCCGAGGAACCAGGTGACCGTACTGAAGTGCAGGAGGCCCGGCACGAGCCTCTTGATTGAAGCGGCCATCCGCTTGTCCGCGAGAAGCTCCGCAATCGGCCTGACCATGAGCCGTTGGACCAGGATGCCGTGAACCACCGCTGTCCCGCCTCCGATGATCCCGGCCATTCCCAAGGCAGCGTCTTGCCAATTCATGACCATACACCTCTGTATGGAACATACGCCGGATGACTTGGTCGAGTCAATACACTTGTGTATGGTCGAGCCCATGAATGATCGCCTGACAAAGTCCGACTGGATCGACCACGGCCTGCGGACGCTCGCGAACGGCGGACCCAACGCCTTGAAGGTCGGGCCGATGTCGACGACGCTGAAGGTGTCTCGCGGCAGCTTTTACTGGCACTTCCGAGACATTGCCGATTTCCGGTCGCAGATATTGCGAAGCTGGCAAGAGCGCATGACCGATCAGGTCATTCAGGAAGTCGCCGAGAAAGCTGAACCGGACCGTCTGAAGCATCTTATGAGGCGAGCATTTGTCGCGAGGCGCGGCTTGGACCGAGCCATAAGGTCTTGGGCCGCAGAAGATGAAGATGTTGCCGTGATCGTTGCGTCCGTCGATGCCAGCAGGGTCGCTTACATCGCAAAATTACTGGTCGCGGCAGGAGTGGAAAGCCGACGGGCGCTTCCTCGGGCAGCCTTCATGTATTGGGCTTATCTGGGTCAGGCTGTTGTCATGGATCCCCGCCATTCCTCAATCCCGGCATCGGCGCTGGACGATATCAGCGACCTGTTTGAAAAGTGACCGTTCGAACACCACCCGCTGCGGAGATTCAAACTGAGACACTACCCGGCAACGGGACTGGACGGCGGCTACCCACCGCACTAGCTTGACCCGCCATAGAACAGAGAAGGGACCAGGACCCGCCATGACGCGACCCTCCGGCCGCGCTCCCGACGAGTTGCGCCCCGTGCGGCTCGAGCCGGGCTTCGCCAAATACGCCGAGGGCTCCTGCCTCGCCCGCTTCGGCGACACCCATGTGCTGTGCACCGCGACCATCGAGGACAAGGTGCCGCCGTTCCTGCGCAACACCGGGCGCGGCTGGATCACCGCCGAATACGGCATGCT
>DASVOY010000204.1:0-1892 GCA_036383115.1 Allostellaceae bacterium | reverse complement strand
CGCTGGTGCCGGTCGAGAACGAGACCGTGCACCGCCAGGTGCTCAACGAGATCATGGGCGCCAATCTGCGCGACCAGGCGCTGAGCTGGCGGCTCGGGCCGGACGGCGAATATATGCGCGAGAGCATCGATCCGAACGCGTTCAGCGCGCATACCTACTTCATGACCAACCCGAGCCTCTCCGGCAGGGGCAGCGCGCTCGAGCGGGCGCGCGGCGGCCCGCGCCTCGTCACGGAGAAGACCGAGTAGGCATGCTGCGACGGAGGGGGCGGAGGATGGGGCGGGTTGCCAAGCACGGCTGCATCGCCGTGGTGGACATCGGCTCCAACTCGCTGCGCCTCGTCGTCTATGACGGCGTCCGGCGCTCGCCGCGCACGCTGTTCAACGAGAAGGCCATGTGCGGCCTCGGCCGCAACCTCGAAGCCACCGGCCGCCTCGATCCCGATGGCGTGGCTCTGGCGCGGGTCAATCTGCGGCGCTTCGTCACCCTGGCGCGCGACATCGGCGTCAAGCGGCTCGACGTCCTCGCCACGGCGGCGGTGCGCGACGCGAGCGACGGGCGTGCCTTCGTGGCCGAGATCGAACGGCGCCATCGCCTGCGCGTGCGCGTGCTGAGCGGCGCGGAGGAGGGGCGGCTCTCCGCCTTCGGCGTCCTCGCCGGCATTCCCGAGGCGAGCGGGATCGTCGGTGATCTCGGCGGCGGCAGCGCCGAGCTGGTCCCGGTCGCGGGCGGCCAGGTCGGCGCGGCTGCGACTTTGCCCATCGGACCGCTGCGGCTGGCCGAACTCGCCGATGACGAGCGCAAGCTGCGCGACGCCATCGACAAGCACCTCTCGACGGTGCCGTGGCTCACCACCAAGGTCGATGGAGGCGCCTTCTACGCCGTCGGCGGCGCGTGGCGCGCCCTGGCGCGCATCCACATGGAGCAGACGCGCTATCCGCTCCACATCATTCAGCAATACACCCTGTCGCGCGGCGAGGCCGAGAATTTCCTCGACGTCATCGCCCGCCAGTCGCGGAAGTCGCTCGAGAAGATCACCACCGTCTCGCGCAAGCGCCTGGACGTGGTGCCGATCGCCGCACGCGTGCTGCAGCGCCTGCTCCGGCGCATCGCGCCGAAGCAGCTCGTCTTTTCCGCCTTCGGCTTGCGCGAAGGCCATGTCTACAGCCTGCTCGGCGAGTCCGAGCAGCGCGCCGATCCGCTGCTCGCCGGCTGCGCCGACATCGCAGCGACGAACCGCCGCTTCGGCGCCGATGGCGAGGAGCTCTTCGGCTGGACCGCGCCGCTCTTCGCCGACGAAAAGGAGGGTCAGCGCCGCCTCCGGCGCGCGGCCGCGGATTTGAGCGACATCGCCTGGCACGACCACCCCGACTACCGCGCCGATCAGGCGCTGCGCGGCGTGCTCCAGCTGCCGATCGCCGGCCTTGACCACGACGAGCGTGCGTATCTGGCGGCGACGGTCTATGCACGCTATGGCGGCGGCGACGCCGGCGACGGCATCCTGCACCGCCTGCTCGACGATGACGAGTTGACCGCCGCGCGGCGCGTAGGGCTGGCGCTGCGCCTCGGCTACACGCTCTCGGGCGGCGTGCCGGGCGCGCTGGCGCGCAACAAGCTGGCGGTCGAGAATGGAACCCTCGTGCTGGATCTGTCTGCCGACGGCGCGCGCCGCTTCGGCGAGAGCGTGCAGCGCCGCCTCGACGCTCTCGGCCGCAGTCTCGGGCGCCGCACCGAGGTGCGCGGCATCTAGGCGTGAAGTCTCAATAGGTCGTCCATTCGGTTTGGAACCCAATGGACGTCCATAAGAATGCGCCTCTGACGTCGGCTCCGCTCTTGATTTGGCTCAAGGTCTTCTGCGGCTCGAAGCACCAATATGGATGATTATCCCTGCC
>DASVOY010000203.1:0-4809 GCA_036383115.1 Allostellaceae bacterium | reverse complement strand
CGTTGAGGAGCCGGCCCGGGCCGGGCGGCAGCGCGACGGCAAGCTTCGGCAGCGGCGCCGGCGCCGGCCGGCGCATCAGCGCGGTGTGGCGGGCGAGCTGGTCGAGCACCATCACCGCCTCGGTCTCGCCGGCGAAGGTCGGGATGCCCGCGGCGCGGAAGCGCTCGGCGACGAGCGCCTGCGGCGCCGCGACCGCGACCGGCTTGCCGGTCGCTGCCGCGAACTCGGCGGTGTCGCGGGCGAAGGCGTCGATGTCGTAGCCCTGTCCCGCGACGGGGAGGGCGATGAGGAAGAGGTCGGCGGCCGGGTCGTCGGCGACGATCGGCAGGATCGCGCTGAAGAGCCGGCTGTTGGATAGGAGCGCCGCAGTGATGTCGATCGGGTTCGTCACCGTGGCGAAGTCCGGCAGCACCGCCGCCAGCTTGCGCCGCGTCGCCTCGGCGAAGACCGCGAGCGGCATGCCGCGCTCGTCGGCGAGGTCGGCGGCCATGACGCAGCTCGCGCCGGAATTGCTGATCGCGACCAGGCGCCGGCCGCTGGGGCGCCAGCCCTTCAGGTACATCTCGGCGGCGCTTACCAGCCCGGGGATGTCGTGCGCCCGCCAGATGCCGTGCTGGCGCAGGAAGGCGTCGACGACACGGTCTTCGCTGGCAAGCGCGCCGGTGTGCGAGCGGGCAGCGCGCTGGCCCGCGGCGCTGCGCCCGGTCTTGACCGCGACGATCGGCACGTCGCGCGCCCGCGCTCGCTCGGCCACCTCAGCCAGCATGGCGGGATCGGGGATGGCCTCGAGATAGAGCAGCAGGAGCTTGACCGCGTCATCCTCGATGACGGTGCGGGCGAGCTCCGCCACCGTCACGTCGCCGTCATTGCCGGTGGCGTGGACATGGCGCACGCCGATGCCCCGCCCGCGCAGCAGCCCATAAGGCACCGCGCTCATGGCGCCGCTCTGGCTGATGATGGCGACCGGCCCGTCCTCCGGCGGCGCCTCCAGGAACATGGTGGAGAAGCTCGCCACCGCGCCGGTGCCGAAATTGACCAGCCCCTGTGAGTTGGGGCCGATGAGGCGCATGCCATGGGCGCGCGCCAAGGCCACCATCGCCCCCTCCGCCGCCGCGCCCTGGGTGCCGGTCTCGGCAAAGCCGGAGGCCATGCAGATCGCCACCTTCACGCCCGCCTTGGCGCATGCCTCCACCATCGCCGCCGCGCCCTCGCCGGCGACCATGATGATGGCGAGGTCGGGCGTCTCGGGCAGGCTCGCGAGGTCGGGGTAGCTCCGGATACCCTGGACCTCCGGGCGGTTCGGGTTGATCGGGTAGACGCGGCCCCGATAGCCGAAACGCTGCAGATAGAGCAGCGGCCTTCCGCCGATCTTGTTGGGATTCTCGGAGGCGCCGATCAGCGCCACCGAGCGGGGCGCGAGCGCGAGGCGGAGCGGATCGGGTGGGATCATGGCGGGTTCATTCCTGTTCGCGCGGCCATCTTAGCCTTGGGCGAGCATGGCTTCGACGCATTCCTGCACGCCGAGCGCCTCGCGCAGGCTCGGCAGCGCATGCGGCCGGCCGGCCAGCATGGCGTCGAGCGCGTCGAGCTGGGCCCGGTACTCTCGCTGGCACAGCGGCGCGCCCTCGCCGAAATCAATGTCGAGCCAGGTGCCGTTGATGCGGCGCTTCAGGCCGTACCGATCATGCAGCGCGAAGGCGCCGTTGGCGCCGGTGAGGACCCAGCGGTCGCGGTCGGCGACCTCGCCGCCGACGCGGCCCGTGAGGCTCACCGGCACGGCGCCGGCGTCCAGGCTCGCCGTGATCGCGGTCTCGGCGGAACGTCCGTCGGGCGGGTAGTCGACCCGGCACTGGCCCAGCCGTAGCGGTCCGACGAGAAGCTGCGTCAGAAAGACGTAATGCGACGCCACTTCGCGGACGAAGCCGCCCTGCTCGCGACCGGCAAGCCAGCGCCCCGCTTCCCGCCCGGGCAGCGGCCAGCCGGTCAGGCCGATCTCGATCTCGACGCGCTCGAGCGCACCGAGCTGCCCCGATCTGAGCCCGGAGGCGAGGGCGCGCAGCGCGGGGGCGGCGGCAAAAGGGAAGTTGACCGCGGCCCGGTGCCGCTCCCGCTCCGCCCGTTCCACCGCGGCGCGGGCGGCGTCGCGGTCGATGGCGAGCGGCGCCTCAGAGAACACCGCCTTGCCGTGGTCGAAGGCGAGGTGGGCAGCGGCGAGGTGGTGCGCCGGCGGCGTGGCGATATAGACGCAGTCGATGGCTGGGTCGCCGGCGAGTGCGGCGTCGTCCCCGGCCCAGCGGGCCGCCGGTTGGAGCCGGCGCAGCGCCTCCGCCGCTTCGGGCGCCGGATCCCAGGCCGCCACCACCGCGAAGGCGGGATGCTCCTTCATCCTGCGCAGCATGCGCTCGCCCATCTCCCCGAGACCGAGGATGCCGATCCGATGCGCCATGCCGCCCTGTCTCCCTGTTGCCGCGTCGCCCAAGGAGGTTTAGCGCGCGAACGGCATCCGGCAACGGGGCGCAGCGGCGCGGCCGTCCCGGTGCCGAGCGCGCCGGCGTCTCCGCCATCTATGTCGGCCGCCACGGCAGGCGGCATCGCGCCCATACCCTGCTGCTGCAGGCGCGCCGGATCGATGGCGCCGCATAGCCGAACGACGAGATGTCGAATGCCGCGCGCATGCGGCAAGGTCCTTTGTTCACGCGCCGATGGCGCCGGCCGGCGCCAGGAGCCTGTCCGGCGGGAATGACACGCTCACCGTCGTGCCCAATCCCTTCTCGCTCTCGATGAGCAGGCGGCCGCCATGCAGCTCGACCAGGCCGATGGCGAGCGGCAGGCCCAGCCCGGTGCCGGGGTGCTTGCGATTCCAGGTGCTTGCGACTTGGCCGAAGCGCGTCACCGCGGTCTCGATCTCGGTCGGGTCCATGCCAATGCCATGGTCGATGACGTCGATGCGCAAACCATCTTCAGCGCCGCCGCGGATGAGCACGCGGCCGCCGGCATGGCTGAACTTGATCGCGTTGGTGACGAGGTTGAGCAGCACCTGCTTCAGCTTGAGCCCGTCCGCCTTGAGCCGCGGCAGGTCGGCGGCGAGGTCGACCTCGACCGTGACCTCGAGCGCCCGTGCGCGCTCGGCGACGAGGTGGAGGATGTCGCGCACCATCTGGCCGATCTCGACCTCGTTCTCCTCGAGCTCGACCTTGCCCGCCTCGAGCTTCGAGACGTCGAGGATGTCGCAGATGATGCCGAGAAGATGGTGGGCGCTGGCGCCGATGTCCCGGGCATAGCCGCCATAACGGTCGTTGCCGAGCGGCCCCAGCAGCTCCTCCGCCATGACCTGCGAGAAGCCGATGATGGCGTTCAAGGGCGTGCGCAGCTCGTGGCTCATATTGGCGAGGAACTCGGTCTTGCTGCGGCTCGCCAGTTCGGCCTCCTCCTTGGCGGCGACGAGGGCGAGCTCCGCCTCCTTGCGGTCGGTGATGTCGAGCGAGACGGTGACCACCAGGGACGGCCGGTCGTCTGGATCGTTCAGCAGCGCCTTGGTGGTCAGCAGCACCCGCTGCTCGCCCTCCGGCAGCACGATCGTATCCTCAAAGGAGCCCGGCGGATCGATGCCGGCGACGATACGGCGGTCGCGCTCCTGTGCCGAGCGCATCTCCGGCGTCTCCAGGACCGCGGTTGGGGTCAAGCCGACGATGGCGGCGACCGGGCGGCCGATATGGCGAGCATAGAAGTCGTTGACGAAGACGTAGCGGCCCTCGTGGTCGGTGGCGCTGACCAGCACCGGCACCGCGTCGATGACCCGCATCAGCAGCTCGTGGCTGTGCCGCAAGGGGTCCCGGTGCCGCTGCTCCTCGAGCGAGAAGGCGCGCTCCTCGAGGAGGAGCTGCTGGCGCCGGAGCGTCAGCAGGTTGCGCGAGCGCACCTGGAACTCGCGGTGATCGACCGGGCTCAGCAAGACATCGGTCGCCCCCGCCTCGAGCGCCTGGTAGCGCAGGTCGCGGTCCGCATAGGCGGTGATGACCATCACCGGGACATCGGCACAAGAGGGGAGCACCCGGAAGCGGCGGATGAACTCGGCGCCGCCGAGGTCCGACATCGTGAAGTCGATAATGACGAGGTCGGGCGGCTGCCGCGCGGCATAGTCGAGCGCCCGCGCCGGATGGTCGAAGGTCTTCACCTCCACCCGGTCGTCGAGCGACGCGGCGAGGCGCTCGAGGAGCTTCAGGTTGGTGATGCGATCGTCGACGATCGCTACGGTCTGATGTTTCACGCGCTGATCCGACCCGTGCACGCGTTCCGCCGGCAGCGCCGACATCGGCAGTATCGGCAGGACGGCGCGCGCCGGCAAGTCATGTTGCTTCATCCTTATATGCCGCCGAAGAAGCGTAAAGTATTTGCCGGCGCCCCGCCGGCCCGCGGAGAAGTGGCTAATGCGGCCAAGCGAAGGCCTTGGCGGACTTCGCGAAGAAAGTATAAGACTCCATTCGTGCACGCGCAATAATGGCGGGACCTCACGGGTTAGTGGCGCCAAATTACGCTGGGTTTTGCCGACCCCTGCTTACTCTCGGCCACGGGCCGGCGGTGCGCTCGGTTCGCGAGCGCGAAGGCGCGGTTTTCAGACGGCGAGCGTCACGCTCGCCTCGCCAAGCCCGGCGAAACGCACCGTCGCCGTCGCTCCCGGGACGACGAAGACGAGGCCGGTATGGGTCCCGGTTGTGACGATGTCGCCGACAGCGATGCCGCTGCCACGACGGGCGCAGTGGTTGGCGAGCCAAGCGAGCAGGCGGCGCGGATGGCCCGCAGCGTTCCCGC
>DASVOY010000202.1:0-3699 GCA_036383115.1 Allostellaceae bacterium | reverse complement strand
TTGAGGCGGCGCAGCGCGCGGTAGAGCGCCAAAGGCGGCAGGCGGAACGGCACGCGCAACCGCATCGACGGCACGACCTGGAAGATCTCACCGGCGCGGATGTACTCCTTCGCCGTCTCGATCATGCGCATGCAGTCGCTGCGCGTCATGTTGGCTTGCGGCGGCGGCAGCTCCTGCACCACTTCCGCCGCCTCGCGGCGATGCGGCAGGCTGCGCTCGAAGTCGGCGATCACGTCGCCGAGCCGCTCGCGCGCGCGGGCATAGGCCGCGCGCGCCGGGAGTCCGGACTCGGGCCAGACCGGCGTCACCACCGTGACCCGGTCGGCAATGTTGTCGAAGATGCAGACCACCGTGGGCCGCAGCAGCATCCCGTCGGGAATGCCGAGCGTGTCGGGGTTCTCATCGGGCAGCCGCTCCATGAGGGCGACCATGTTGTAGCCGATATAGCCGAAGAGCCCCGACGCCATCGGCGGCAGCGGCTCCGGCGTCTCGACGCGGCACTCGGCGATGACGGCGCGCAGCGAGGCGAGCGCGCCGCCTTGCACCGGCTCGAACGCATCGGCATCGAAGCGCGCCTTGCGGTTGACCTCGGCGCGGGTGCCGAAGCAGCGCCAGATCAGGTCGGGCTTGAGGCCGATGAAGGAGTAGCGGCCGCGCACGGCGCCGCCCTCGACCGATTCGAACAGGAAGCTGTTCGGGCGCCCGTCCGCCAGCTTGAGCATGGCCGAGACCGGCGTCTCGAGATCGGAGATCAGCGAGGTCCACACCAGCACCGGCCGCCCGGCGGCAAAGCGCTCGCTGAACTCGGAAAAGCCGGGCGTGAGCTGCATGCGATGTCCTAGAAAGGCTCCTAGAATGCGCGCGCGACGGCCTCGTTATCGATGGTCACTGGATAGCGCTCGCGCAGCGCCGCCTCGAACTGCTGCAGCAGCTCTTCGCGCATGGCCGGCGCGAGCTGTTGCGACACTCGCGCCACGGCCTCGCCTTCCTTGGCCGGGTCGGGCGGCAGCACCTCCTTCACCTGCGCCACGACATAGCCGTCGGCGCCCCTGGCGAAAGCCGCCGCGCCGGGCTTGCTCTCGAAGATCTTGGCGGTGATCGCCGGCGGCACCTTGGTGTCGCCGCCCGAGCGCAGCAGCGGCGCGCTGGTGAAGGCGGGCAGCTTGTGCGCCGCCGCGACATCGGCGAGCTTCTGGCCGGCATTGACCGCGTCGGTCATCTCCTTGGCAAGGGTCTCGAGCGCGGCATTGCGCTTGTCGGCCTGCCACAGCTCGGTCGCCTGTGCGCGCACCTCGTCCAGCGGCTTGAACGTCGATGGCGTCACCTTGTCGACCTGAACCAGGTAATAGCCGCTCTCGCCCATCTCGGTGAGCGGGCTGGTCTTTCCCTCGGCGGAGTGGAAGGCGGTGTCGAGGATCTGGTCGGCGGGGGGCGGCAGTTCCACCTCGCTGCCGTCGCGTTTGTGGCCGTCGCGCCCGACACTCTCGACCTTGGTCACCTTGAGGCCGAAGCGCGCGGCGACATCGGCAAAGGGCGTCTCGGCGGCGACGGCATCGTCGATCTGGTTGGCCCGCTTGGCGATCTCGTCGCCGGCCAAGTCGCGGCTGATATCGGCGGCGAGCTTCTGCTTCGCCTCGGCGAAGGGCTGCGTCACCTCGGGCTTGATCTCGGTGACGCGCAGGATGTGCCAGCCCAGCTCGTCCTCGATCGGCGGCGTGACCTCGCCCTTCTTTATGTCGAAGGCGGCGTCGGCGAGCTTCAGGGGCAGGTCGTCGCGCTTGAAGAGACCGAGGTCGAACAGGTCGGGAGTCGCACCGCTGACGTCCTTCGCCACGGCGGCGAAATCCTTGCCCGCGGCGAGCTGGCTTTCCGCCTCCTTGGCCTTGGCCTCGTCGGGCAGCAGGATCTGCTGCAGGTGGCGCTGCTCGGGCGTGCGGAAATCGGCGAGCCGCGCCTCATACTCCTCGCGCAGCTTACTCTCCGGCACCTCGATGCCGGCGGCCACGTCGTCGAGCGACAGCACGCCGACACTGAAGCTGCGCAGCTCGGGCAGCGCGAAGCTGCTCTTGTGCTGCTCGTAGAAGGCCGAAAGCTCGGCATCGCTCGGCTTGTCGGGGGCGGCGGCCGCGCTCTCGGGCAAGATCGCGATGTCGGCGACGCGGCGCTCCGCCCGGTTGCGGTAAAGCGCATCGACCAGCCCGGCCGGCGGCACGACGCCGTCGGCAACGGCGTGGCCGAGCTGCTGCCGGATCAGGTCGGCGCGCAGCAGCGCCTCGAACTGGGGCTCGCTCAGGTGTTGGGCGGCGAGCACCGCCCGATAGCGGTCGCGATCGAACTGCCCCGTGTCGTTCTGGAAGGCCCGGGTCGAGACGATCGCCTGACGTATCGCCTCGTCGCTGACGGCGAGGCGCAGTCGGCCGATCTCGAGATCCATCAGCTCGCGGTTGATGAGCCGCTCCAAGGCGCTGTCGACGATGCCGAGCGCCTTCAGTTGCTCGGCATCGGGCCTGGCGCCGCGCAGCATCGCACGCAGCTGCTCGGCCTGCTCGTTCACCGCCCGCGTCAGCTCGCGCTGATCGATCTTGCGGCCACCCACCGTGGCTACGGTGGTGTCGGCGCCGCGATTGCGGAAGATGTCGCCGATGCCCCAGACCCCGAAGCTGATGACGAGGACGCCAAAGAGCACCTTGACGATGAGAGAGCTGGCCTTGGAACGAATCGCTTGGAGCATGGCTGGTCTGGATGGTGGCGATCGCTATGGCAGGGCGGGGGCCCGCGCGATCATGCGGGCGGATCATAGAGGCGGCATGGCCGGTGCTGCAAGGGCGGCTGGCGACGGCCCGGCGGCTATGCTAGGAGCGGCGTGCAGCGAGGGAGAGTCGCCTTGGGCTTGCGCAAGCTGATCGCTGGAAACTGGAAGATGAATGGGCTCAAGGCCGTCGGGCTGGCGCTGGCGCAGGCGCTGGTGCGGCTCGCCCAGCGCGAGAAGCTGCCTTGCGACCTCCTGGTATGCCCGCCCGCGACCTTGCTCATGGCGCTCGCCGAGGCGCTTGCCGGCAGTGGCATCGCGCTCGGCGGCCAGGACTGCCACACCAAGCCCTTCGGCCCCCATACCGGCGACATCAGCGCGGTAATGTTGAAGGACGCAGGCTGCAGCCACGTCATCCTCGGCCATTCCGAGCGCCGCGCCGACCACCACGAGAGCGACGCGCTGATCCGCGCCAAGGTGCAGGCGGCGCGGGAGGCCGGGCTCGTCGCCATTCTCTGCGTCGGCGAGACGCTGCAGCAGCGCGATGCCGGCCGCGCCCTCGCGGTGGTGTCGCAGCAGCTCGGGGACTCGCTGCCCGACGGGATGGAAGCGGCGCGGCTGGTGATCGCCTATGAGCCGGTCTGGGCGATCGGCACCGGGCGCACACCGACCGCCGCCGATGTCGCCGCAGTGCACGCCCATATCCGCGCCGAGCTCGCCGGGCGGCTTGACGATGCGGCCAAGGTGCGCATCCTCTACGGCGGCTCGGTCAAGCCCGGCAATGCGCGCGAGCTGCTGCACGTGCCGAATGTCGACGGCGCCCTGGTCGGCGGCGCCAGCCTCGTGGCGGACGATTTCTGGGCGATCGCGCGCAACGGCTCCTAGCACTGGCGCTCGGGCGCGGAACGCGTTAAAACGCGCCACCCAGCCCGACAATCGCCAGAGCCATG
>DASVOY010000201.1:0-3455 GCA_036383115.1 Allostellaceae bacterium | reverse complement strand
CAGATCGAGCACGTTGGCGTAGCGGCTGCCGAGCCACTGGCGCAGGCGCTGCACCATCTGCTCGGGGCTGCGGTGCCAGCTTTCATCTTCATGGGCGTTTGCCAGGCGGCGGCGCGTGACCTCGGCGTAGAAGTGGGTGAGAGTGTACTCGCCGTCGCGGGTCAGGCGCTCGCCGTTCGCAACGTAGATGTCGCGCAGGCTGCTGGGGCCGTCGAACAGCTGGTCGCGGGTGATTTCGGCGTCGGCGGCCAGCGCCTGCTGCACCGATTCGACGAAGCTCTGCATGTGCTCCAGCCGCTCGCGCATGCGTTTGACGCGGCGGCGCAGCGGTCCCACCAGCACGACGCGCAATTCGTCTTCGCGCCGCTCGCAGCGATAGGCGTAGAAGCGGCGGTAGACGCGCAGCACGTCGTCGCGGGCGTCGCCGGCCAGGCGCACGGCATGGCGGCGCACCAGCCAGCTTGCCAGGAATGCCAGCGCCGCGGCCAGCGCGATCACGCCGACGATGACGAGCGGCTGCGCGGCGAACTGTAGCGGGAGCGCGTGCAGCGCCATGACGACGATTGGCGCGACGCCCATGACCCCGGCTGCGGCGAGGTTGGGAATCGAGGGGGTCTGCGACTCCAGCCAGTCGGCGCGGAGGGCAAGCCGCCGCACGATCTCTTGCTCGCGGCGGGGCAGGTGCGTCGGCGTTGTCTGGAGCGCCGCGCCGTCTATGCGAGCATTCTCGGGCAGGATGATGGTGTCGGCGTTGGCGGGATTGCGCGCGGCGGTTGCCGGGTCGCCGGTGTTGGTTGGGACGGTGGTGGGGGCGCGGTCGACGGGAATCCAGGGGCCGCGCGAGAGGCGGTCAAGCTCGGCTAGTTCGCGGTCGTACTCCTGGCGGTGGCCGGTGCGCCATGTGGACAGGCGCTCACGGAGCAGATCGAAGCCCTCGTCGAGGCGCTCGACGTAGGCAAGAGCACGCCGTACGCCGCTTTCCTCGCGCAGCCACAGCTCGTTCACCGCCGCGCCGATGCGGCGCTCAACGTCTTCGGCGGCAGCGATCCAGGTGGCGCGGGCCAGCTGTTCCCAGACGTGGAAGGCGAGAATGGCGTTGCCCTCGCGTCGCGCGGCAAGTGTTGCCCAGCTCTCGCCGGTCGCATTGCCTGCGTATTCGTCGGCGACTGAGTCGTAAGCAAAGGCGGAGAATAGCTCTTCGGTGCGCTGCTGGAGTTGGTGAAGCTGGCTTTCATGATGCTCGCGCAGGAAGGCGAGATCGGGCTGGAGCGGGCCGCCTGCCAGGGGGCGCTCCTCGCGGTCGGAGAGGTGGCGGTAGATCGCCTCGCCGTCGCGCTCGGCGCGCTCGCGCTGCTCCCGGCGCAGGGCGTCGTCGGCCTTGGCGCTGATCGTGTCGGTCCAGCCGCGCATGAGCTCGGCGCCGAGCAGGTCGGTGCAGTAGCGCTCGGCGGCGGCGCGGGGGAAGGCGATGAGGCTGGTGCCGAGGCTGCCAAGGCGTTGATCGACATCGGTGGTGGTGAGGGTCTTTTGGGTGGTCTGGTGGACGACGGGGGCAGACTCGATGCTCGTCGCCACCAGCGCGAAGAGCGCCTCGGCGGCGGCATACTCCGTCTCGGCCTGGCTGTGGAAGGTGCCGCGCTGGCCCATCTCCTCATAGAGGAAGCTGAAATTGACTTCGGGCATCTGGCCGGCGTCGCCGAGCAGGTGACGCTGCCACGAGGGCAGGGATTCGGTGTCGTGCGGCACGTCGCTGAGCACGTAGCAGATCTGGGTGGTGATGCGCGAGCGGCGCAGTTCCTCGGCGACGGCGTCGAGCACCATCGGGAAGGCGGGCGAGGTGGTGTGGCCGGCGATGAAGATCTGCGTCTGCGGGACGGGAACGGCGTAGCCGCGCTGCTGGATCGCACGGATCTCGCGGTCGCTCTGCACGCGTCGCAGCATCGCCGCCAGCAACTCGGCGAGCGGGCCGGCCTCACCACGCGCATCCTCACGCGCCGTCGCCGCATCGTCATCCGCGCCAAGGAGGGAGAGCACCTGGGCGTAGGCGTGGGGCGCACGCTCAGAGACGGCGAGCATGCCAACGCCGCCATGCAGATCCTCGGGCAGCACGGCGAAGAGGCTGGTGAGATGCTCGTAGATGTTGCGCCCGCTCTCCCCGATGAAGATCAGGATGCTCGGACGAAACTGCAGCCGGACCACAGATGACATGGAATGCCTTTCCGAACCCTCCACTCTCCCCAATAACGAGACGCGCAGGAAGACCGCTTTGTCTCACTGAGATGTATCGCCTAATTGATACGCGTCGGGCCGCTTGGGGGCGGATTGAAGCGCGTCGGATCGTTGGGGTCGTAGCCGCCACCGGCATCATAGCTATTGGCATCGTAGGTGCCGTTGCCGTAGCCAGCGGGGCTATAGCTGGCGGGACTGTAGCCGGGCTGGCTGTAGCTCGCGCCGTTCATGCCGTTCATGCCATTCATCGCGGCGGCGGGGCTGCTCGCTGGCGCGCCGATGCCGACACTTGCGCCGTTGCCGATGGCGTGGGCGTCGAATGGGTTGTAGCGGTTGGTGGCGAGCGTGAACATACGGCGCGTCACCTGCTGGGCGAGGCTCACCCCCTGGAAGAGTGTATCCGGCATGTAGACCAGCCGCTCCAACTCGCCCGACGAGTGTACCGGCATTTTGTTTGCACCACGCTGGCGGGCGCCGTCGCGATACCACTCGGCCTGATGCTGGAGGTAGTCGGCCAGGGCGCTGTTGCTCGTCTTGTAGAAATCGGGGATCGTCGCCAGGCTGATGCCGTGCTGCCCGTAGGCGATCTGCAGGCGGTGCGGGTCGAAGGAGTGCTCGACGCGGGGCGTGTCGTTGCGCTCGTTGAGGGCGCCGAGGTCGTTGAGCGTGGCGTCGAGGATGCTGCTCTGTCCGCTCTGCTCGCGGATGTGCATGCCGAGATAGACGGTGGTATCCAGGCGCAACGGCCCATCGTGCCAGAGCTCCGCCTCGAAGGCGACGAGATTGCGCATCAGGCCCTTGATATGCTCCAGGTGTTCGAGCAGGGCGCGGCTGACCTGACGCGCGGGTGGCTCCGGCTTGCTGCGGTCCACCGCGCAGACGCCGAGCATCTCGAAGAGGTTGAGGTCCTGCAGCTTGCCCAGATAGTATTCCTTGAAGAACTCGACGACGCGGTCGGCCAGCCCGCCCGCGCGCTGTGAGGCAAGCTGCGACGCCTCGCCATCGAGGTCGAGGTCGCGGCCGGTGGTAGCGTGCGTGCTGAGGTAGGCGATGCAGGGGGCGGCGAAGCTGTTGAAGTCGAAGGGCTTCTGGTGGCCGGCGTACTTGTCAATGTCGAGCGGCTTGCCGAAGCCGACAATCTGGTCATAATTGAACGGCTCGCCGGTGGCGGATGTCTTGCCGGCGGTGGCCCACCAGTAGAGGCGCTCGACGGCGATGTTGCCGCC
>DASVOY010000200.1:0-7634 GCA_036383115.1 Allostellaceae bacterium | reverse complement strand
CAAGACGCAGGACCGGGTCGACCTCCTGATTCCGATCGTCAAGGCGTGGTTCACCGACCTCGGCAACGAGATCGCCTCGACCGGCGTGCAGGTCCATGGCGGCATGGGCTTCATCGAGGAGACCGGCGCGGCGCAGCATCTGCGCGACGCGCGCATCGCCCCCATCTACGAGGGCACCAACGGCATCCAAGCCAACGACCTCGTCGGCCGGAAGCTGCTGCGTGACGGCGGCGCGGCGGCGCAGGAGCTCATCGCCGAGATGCGCGCGCTCGATCCCGCGCTCGCGGAGGCACCGGGTGAGGACATCGAAGCGATCCGCCGGCCGCTCACGCCCGGGATCGATGCCCTCGCCATCGCCACGGAGTGGATGGTCGAGACCGGCAAATCCGATCCGCCGCGTGCGCTCGCCGGCGCCGTGCCTTATCTGAAGCTCATGGGTGCAGTGACCGGCGGCTGGCTCATGGCGCGCGGCGCGCTTGCGGCGCGGCAGCGCCTGGCCGAGCGCGACGGCGATGTCCGCTTCCACGAGGCAAAGCTCATCACGGCCCGCTTCTTCGCCGAGCATGTGCTGGCGACGGCGCCGTCACTGCTGCCGGCGGTCGCCGGCGGGAACACGGTGATGAGCTTCGATCTCGACCGATTCTGAGGGCGCCGCTGCAATGCCGCTGCGCTTGCAACGCTTACTTTAGCGGGCGGCGGCGGGACAGGTCAGGCCGGCTTCGCGTTGACGCAGCGCAGGAGGCGCCAGTAGCCGAAGAGGTTGCTCGGCCGCACCTCGCGCACCTGGAGCCCGCTCGCGTCGAGGAACGTGTCGAGCGGGAAATCGGCATGGAAGCCGATCTTGCCGGCGAGCGGCGCCAACTGCTTCTCGACGAAGCGCATGGCGGGGTTCTCGCTGGTGAAGTGATTGACCACCACGATCGTGCCGCCCGGCTTGCAGACGCGGCGCATCTCGGCGGCGAAGCGCGCCGGGTTCGGCACCACCGAGGCGACGTAGAGCGCCAGCACGGCGTCGAAGGAGTTGCCCTCGAAAGTCATGCTCTCGGCATCCATCTCGAGCAGCGCCTCGACCTGCTTGAGCTTGCGCCGCTGCACCCGGCGGCGCGCCTTCGCCAGCATCTCCGCCGACACGTCGATTCCGGTTACGCGCGCATCGGCGCGGAAATAGGGTAGCGACAGGCCGGTGCCGACGCCGACCTCGAGGATGCGCTGCGCCGGACGGTCATTGGCGATGCGCACCGCGTCCTTGCGTCCGGGATGAAACACCGGACCGAAAACGAGGTCATAGGAGCCGGAAAACAGCCGGTAGGTCTTGAGTGTGTCCTGGAGATCCATCCCCTCCCTCACGCGCCTTATGTGATCCAGCGGAAAGGTGCTCTTGGCGGTAACACTGGGACAAGCGAGATTATCCGCTCCTGCCGCGCTTCGACCGTCGCAACCATAGCGTAATCGCTGGACACGTGCACTGCCAAGCCGCCATTCGATCAATGATGACCGACACGCCGCCCGCGCGTCGATGAAGCGCGCGCCTCAGAGCAGCGTGACGCGATCCGCCTCGAGCCCCTTGCGGCCATCCACCACATCGACGCGAACGCGCTGACCCGGGTCGAGCGCATTGACCCCGCTCCGGCGCAAAGCGGTGACGTGGATGAAGATGTCCTTGCCGCCGCCATCGGGCGAGATGAAGCCATAGCCCTTGTCCGGCTCGAACCATTTGACCGCGCCCTCGAGCGACTGCGACGGGCCACGTGGCGCCGGACGGCCGGCGCCGCCGACAGCCGCGGGCACCGCCGTGCTGTTGTCGAGATTGAGCACGGTGACGACGAGTGGACCCTTGGCGCCGGCGCCGACCTCGCAGGAGATCGAGGCGCCCTCGCGCACATCCTCGTAGCCGGCGCGGCGCAGCACCGCCATCGGCAGGAACGCATCGGGGCTGCCATCCGCCAGCGTGACGAAGCCAAAGCCTTTCGTCACGTTGAACCACTTCACCTTGGCCTCGACGCGGCGGCCCGTCGGGGCGTCATCGGTCCGGAAGAATCCGGGGCGGCGGTCGTACATGGGACCTCTACGCGCAAACAGCGACTCGCTGACAATAGCGTGAAACCGAGGGGTTGCGCCAGCGCAACCTATGGCCGTCGCAACCACCCACCCAATGCAAGCAAGATCGTCCCGCGCGCCCTCTCGACGATCAGCCGTACGCCAGGACTCTCTGGCGCTGCTCGCCCAGCCCAGTGATGCCAAGTCGCATCGCATCGCCCTGCTTTAGGAAGCGCGGCGGCTTCATGCCGAGCCCGACCCCCGCCGGCGTGCCGGTCGGGATGACGTCGCCGGGCAGAAGTGTCATGAAATGACTGATGTAGCTGACGATGTGCGCGCAAGGGAAGATCATGTTCTTGGTCGAGCCGTTCTGCATGCGCTGGCCGCTGACCTCGCAGAAGAGATCGAGCGCCTGCGGGTCCGGCACCTCGTCCGCCGTCACGAGCCAGGGGCCCATGGGGCAGAAAGTGTCGGCGCTCTTGCCCTTCGACCAGTTGCCGCCCCGCTCGAGCTGGAAGTTGCGCTCGGAGACGTCATTGACGATGCAATATCCCGCGACGTGCTTCATCGCGTCGTGCACGCCGACGTATTGCGTCTTGGTGCCGATGACGATGCCGAGCTCGACCTCCCAATCGCCCTTCTGCGCCCCCTTGGGCAGCACGACGTCGTCGTTGGGGCCGTTGATCGAGCTGGTGGCCTTCATGAACAGCACCGGCTCGGTCGGGATCGGCATGCCGCCTTCCTTGGCGTGGTCGACGTAGTTGAGCCCGACGCAGACGATCTTCGGCACCTGCGCGACACAAGGCCCGAGCCGCGGCTGCCCCGAGACGACGGGCAGGTTGGCGGGGTTGAGCTTCCTCAGCTTCTCCAACGCGTCCGGCGCGAGCGCATCGGGCGTGAGGTCCTTGATGATGGTCGAGAGGTCGCGGAGTTTGCCGTCGCGATCGACCATGCCCGGTTTTTCCTGGCCCGCGGGGCCGTAGCGAAGCAGCTTCATGGTTATTTCCGTCCTTTGGGTTGGATTCGGTCAGAGCGACCAGCCGCCATCGATGAGATGGATGGCGCCGGTGGTAAAGCTTGATTCGTCGCTCGCGAGATAGACGGCGAGCGCGGCGATCTCCTCGGGCGTGCCGAGCCTTCCCATCGGCTGGCGCTGGATGAAGGCCTGGCGCACCGCATCCGTGCCGCCCTGCGCCGCGATGCGGTCGCCGAGCGACGGCGTCTCGATGGTGCCGGGGCAGATGGCGTTGCAGCGGATGCCCTGCTTGATGAAGTCGACGGCGACCGCCTTGGTGAGACCGATCACCGCCGCCTTGCTGGTGCCGTAGACGAAGCGGTTGGGCGCGCCTTTGACCGAGGAGGCGCCCGAGGACATGTTGATGATCGAGCCCTTACCGCGCTTCAGCATCGCCGGCAGGAAGGCGCGGATCATCCGGTACATGCTGCGCACGTTCAAGTCCATGGTGAAGTCCCAGTCCTTCTCCGAGCAGTCGAGCACCGTGCCGTGATGGACGAAGCCGGCGCAGTTGAAGAGCGCGTCCACGGCGCCGAGCTCGCCGGCGAGCGTCGCGATGGCGGCGGGGTCGGTGACGTCGAGCCGGCGCGTCTCGACCTTTCCCTTCGCCGCGCGCTTGAGATCGGCGAGCTTGGCGGCATCGATGTCGGTGGCGACGACCTCGGCGCCCTCCGCGGCAAAGGCCAGCGCCGACGCCCGCCCGATGCCTTGCGCCGCCGCGGTCACCAGCGCCTTCTTACCGCCGAGCCTGTCGCCCATCGCCCGTCTCCTCCCGGTTGGTTACTTCTTGTGGCGGCAAATTGCCACGCCGTGGCGCCGGATGTAAATTACCAAGCTTGAGCTTACCCCCGGAGCCCGCCCCATGCTGCCGCTCGCCATCCGCCTGAGCCCGGCCGACAATGTCGTCGTCGCGCGGGCCGATCTGCTGCCCAACACCGCGCTCGCCGAGGAGAACGTGACCTGCCGCGGCCATGTCCCGGCCGGGCACAAGCTGGCCACGGCGCCCATCGCCAAGGGCCAGCCGGTGCGCAAATACAACCAGATCATCGGCTTCGCGACAGCCGACATCGCGGCGGGCGAGCATGTCCACACGCACAATCTCGCGATGGGGAATTTCGACCGCGACTACGCATTTTGTGCCGATGCGCAGCCGACCGAGAGCGTGCTGCAGCCGGCCACCTTCGAGGGTATCGTGCGCCCGGACGGACGCGTGGCGACGCGCAATTATCTCGGCGTGCTCACCACCGTGAATTGCTCGGCCACGGCGGCGAAGCTGATCGCGGACCAGTTCCGGGGCGGCGCGCTGGCCGATTTCCCGAATGTCGACGGCGTGGTGGCGCTGGGCCACGGCACCGGCTGCGGCATGGCGAGCGAGGGCGAGGCTATGGACCTGTTGCGCCGGACTATCGCCGGCTATGCGCGCCATCCCAATTTCGCCGGCGTGCTGATCCTCGGCCTCGGCTGCGAGGCGAACCAGATCGGCGGCCTCCTGGCGGCCGAGCAGCTCGCGCCCGGCCCACTGCTCAACACCATGACCATCCAGGACACCGGCGGCACCGCCAAGACGGTGCGCGAGGGCGTGGCGCGGCTCAAGGCGATGCTGCCGGAGGCCGACAAGGTGAGGCGTCGCACGGTGCCGGCGAGCCACATCACCCTCGCCCTCCAATGCGGCGGCTCGGACGGCTATTCCGGCATCACCGCCAACCCCGCGCTCGGCGCCTGCGTCGATCTCCTGGTCCGGCATGGCGGCACGGCGGTGTTGTCGGAGACGCCAGAGATCTACGGCGCCGAGCACCTGCTGACGCGCCGGGCCGTGAGCCGGCAGGTCGGCGAAAAGATCGTCCAGCGCATCCGCTGGTGGGAGGAATACACGGCGAGGACCGGCGGCGAGATGAACAACAATCCCTCGCCCGGCAACAAGGCGGGCGGGCTCACCACCATCCTCGAGAAATCATTGGGTGCCGTCGCCAAGGGCGGCACGACCAATCTCGTCGAGGTCTACCGCTACGCCGAGCCGATGACGGCCAAGGGCTTCGTGTTCATGGACACGCCCGGCTACGATCCCGTCTCGGCGACGGGCCAGGTGGCGGGCGGTGCCAACATCATCTGCTTCACCACCGGGCGCGGCTCGGTCTTCGGCTGCAAGCCGGCGCCGAGCCTGAAGCTCGCCACCAACACGTCGCTCTACCGCCGCATGACCGACGACATGGACATCAATTGCGGGCCGATCGCCGATGGCGAGGCGAGCGTGCAGGAGATCGGCCGGCAGATCTTCGATCTCGTCCTCGCCACCGCCTCGGGCCGCAAGACCAAAAGCGAGGAACTCGGCATGGGCGAGGAGGAATTCACTCCCTGGCAGCTCGGCGCGGTGATGTGATCAGCCGAGCTGCTGCCTCAGCGCCTCCTCATAGTCGCGGATGCGCTTGGCGTTGACGCCGAAATCGCTGATGCCCTGGCGGCTCACCGAGCGGATGTCGATGCGGCTCCCCGCGCCGTCGGGCGCGACGCGGATGACGACGTCGTCGGTGAAGCCCATGAAGCGCGTCCGCTGATAGGCCTCGATGCGGCCGCCCGCCAGATCGGTGGTGACGATGGTCCAGCCGGGCATGGCTTGCGCCGCCGCGAGCGCGCGCTTGAACGCCTCGGCCGGCGGCAGCCGGACCGTCACCGGCGCTAGGTCAGGATAGCCCTCCTTCTGCAACGCCGCGGTTTTCTGGTCGTAATCGACGCTGTTGCCCTTCTCCGCCGCGCGTGCCTGAAGGACCGCCGGCGAGAAGCCCGGCGGATTAGCGGTGTCGGTAGTGATATCGTGGATGCGCGGCACGGTGCCGAGCGTGTGGTAATAGGACCAGGGGATGTAGAACATGAACGCGCCGATGGCGAGGCCGGCGAGCGCCATCGCCCGCCCGGCCGTGCCCATGCTTCCCCACCAGATGAGCGCGATGAGCGAGACCACCCCCGCGGCAATGCCAAGGTAGGCGGCGGGCTGCATGAGGTACCAGAACGAGGTGCGGAAGTGCCACATCCCGGTCCGCCAGCCGATCGGCGCCAGCGCCAGCAGGATTACCGAGAGAACCGCCAGCCCGAAGCCGAGCCGCGGCATGTAGAAGGCGAGCCGGTTCGCGACCGCGCCGCCCACCGTCATGTCTGCCATGATGCGTCCCCTTCCGAAGGCGTTTCCTAGGCCCTTATGGGCCGGTTGTTGCCGTCCGTAATCGGCGAGGCGGACGCCGGCAAATCACTTCCAGATCACGTTATCGTGCCTGCGCCTACCCGGCCGCGGCCATCGCCTTCTGCGCTGGCAGATCGTCCTCGATGAAGGCCTGGACGATCTCGTCGACATTGGCATCGGCGCGGATGCCGAGGCTCTCCGCGCGCTTGGCGACGATGGCGCGCGGCCAGCCGGCGACGATCTTCTGGATGACGGGGTCGGGCTCCCAGCGGATGCGCTTGACCGCCGCCTCGCCGCCGGCGCGGCGCAGCGCCTCCACCATCTCGGCGACGCTGGCCGAGATGCCCGGCAGCAGCACGGTGCGGCTGTAGCCGAAGCGGCTCGCGGGCAGATCGTGCACCTGCTCGATGGCGGCGACCAGTCGGCGCGGCGACAAGAGCGCCATCACCGCGTCGCGCCCGACCGGGCAGACCACCTCGACCCCGCTGAGCGGCTCGCGGATGATCGAGGAGGCCCAGGTCGAGGCCGCGCGGTTGGGCTTGCCCGGCCGCACCACGATGGTCGGCAGCCGGAGCGCGCGGCCATCGATGTAGCCCTTGCGGCTGTAATCGTTGACCAGGAGCTCGCCCATGGCCTTCTGGGCGCCGTAGGAAGTCTGCGGTGTCAGCGGCGTGTCGTCGGCCACGGCCGGCGGCAGGTCGCCGCCATAGACGGCGAGCGAGCTGGCGAAGACCAGGCGGGGCGAAGTGCCGAGCGCGCGGCAGGCCTCGAGCACGGCGCGGGTGCCGTCGAGGTTGACGCGGTAGCCGATGTCGGTGTCGGCCTCGGCCTGGCCGCTGACCACGGCGGCGAGGTGGAAGACGGTGCCGGTGGGCTGGTCGATGAGCCGGCGGATCGCCTCGACATTGGCGATGTCGCCGGTGACGACGCGGAGCCGCCGGTCCGCGGGCAAGGGCGGCGGCGCCGTCACGTCGAACAGCACCAGCTCGTCGATCTCGGCCGGGCGGCCGTCGGCGCTGGCGATGGTGCCGCGCGCGAGCAGCCGCTCGGCCAGCCGCCGGCCGATGAACCCGCCGCCGCCGGTGATGACAACTTTCATGATGTGCCTCCCTCCATCGGATGCCGCGGGCGCTTGCGGGCCCGCCTCCCGCCAATGTTTCCCCGGCGGGCGCGAAACACAAGGGGAGTCAGCCCTTTGGCACGACGGCGGACATGACCTATTCTATGCGCCATGGCCTGTCGAGCTCGTCTGCCGTGCCGCCGCTGAACGCGCCCTCCGGCAATGAGGACGAGGTCCGCGCACCCGCGGAGCCGGCGCTGCGGCGGCGCTCGCTGGCGGCGTCGGCGCTGCTCCATGCGGCGGTGCTGGCGACGCTGATCGGGCTGCGGGGCGCCTGGCCGGCACCGGAG
>DASVOY010000199.1:0-2434 GCA_036383115.1 Allostellaceae bacterium | reverse complement strand
GAACTGCGCTTACACCTCGGCAAGCTTCCTCATCTGGCTGCGCTGCCTGAAGTGCATCCGCCTCTTATGCGTGACAAGCCCGGTGGTCTTAGGTGCGGTTGCTACTTGGAAGATCGTCGCCCAGGGCTCGCCGACCGTGGCCGCGGTCTGCGCGCTGCTGGCGACGGTGATCCCGCCCGCCTATCGCGCGTCGAAGACCGAGCGCACGATCGAAGAATACACGACGCTCGCCGGCGAGTTCACCAACCTGCGGGACCGATTCCGTCAGGCGGCGCTGATATCGTCCCACAAGCCGCTTCCGGAGTTCGACGCGGACGTGAAACCACTCCTCGCGCGCCTGGAGACGGCGCGGAGCCGGGCGCTGACCCCGCCGGAATGGTGCTTCAAGCTGGCCCGCCGCAAGCTCAAGGCCGGGCACTACCGCCACGACCACGACGAGACCTCTACGCCGTAGCGGGACATGGCCGCGGCTCGGCACGACGTGATCGATCCGCTAACCCGCAGATATTATTGGCGTCCCCTACCGGATTCGAACCGGTGTTACCGCCGTGAGAGGGCGGTGTCCTGGGCCTCTAGACGAAGGGGACCGCTGAGCGCCGCCCTTATCTAGAGCCTCGGGCCGGCGGGATCAAGCGGAATGGCGGAAGGCGCCGCGGCGCGGCTCTGCTGAAGCATGTCCCGGCCGCGCTGCGTCAGCACCACCATGGCCTGGCCGGGCCGCTCGGCCGGGCGCGCGAGGCGGACGAGGTCGTGGTCGAGCGCGTCCTCCCAGGCGCAGGTCAGCGGGCAGGTGCTGCGCCAGGCGTCCTTCACCTCGGCGTAGCTGCGCGGCCGCGCCGCGACCCAGGACAGGAACTGGATGGTCAAGAGGCTCACCGAGCCGGACATGGGCGTCCTCCGCGGGGGACGTCGGCATTCTAGAGGATGATCCGGGCGGGTGGAATGACGCCGGCGCCGCCCGGCGGCGTGGTCGAACTGCCCGGGACCGGCGGGACGATTCTCGACTGGTCCACCCTGAAGCGCCGGCGCACTTCCGTGTAGGCGGAAGTGAAGCAGAACGGCGTCGACCTGACCCACTCGATGCAGCATTCGCGCGCCCGACTATACGTTTCACGTGAAACATTGCCGCATCGCGCGGCCCGACACCCGCGCCTCAGGCGCGGTTTTCCGCGGCATTGCGCTGCCCGCCGGCCCTGCCGCCGCGACCATCGGGGCATCACCGCGCCGATTCCGGACCGCGCACCTGTAGCTGTTTGCTGTCCCGCCGCCACCGCCCCCTCACCCCGGCCCTCTCCCGCGAGGGGAGAGGGGGAAATAGGGGAGGGGCGATCAGTCGCGGAAATTCACGTATTGCAGCGGCTGCTCGATCTTGAGGCCGCGCAGCAGCGCGATCGCCGCCTGCAGGTCGTCGCGCTTCTTGCCGGTGACGCGCAGCTCCTCGCCCTGCACCGAGGCCTGGACCTTGAGGCGGCTGTCCTTGATCTCGCGCACCAGGCGCTTCGCCAGCTCGCGGTCGATGCCCTGGCGCAACGCCACGGTCTGGCGCATCATGTTGCCCGATGCCTTCTCCGCCGGCTTGAAGTCGAGCGCCCCGGCATCGACCTTGCGCCGGGTCATGTGCACCTTGAGGAGCTCGTGCATCTGCTTCAGCTTGAGCTCGTCATCGGCAAGGATGAGGAGCGCGTTCTCCTGCCGGGTGATCGCGGATTTGCTGTCCTTGAAGTCGTAGCGCGTGCCGATCTCGCGCGCGATGCCGGCGAGCGCGTTGTCGACCTCGGCGAGGTCGAGCCGCGAGACGATATCGAAACTCGGCATGCCCACCGCCTCCGCGCGCCATCGAAGCGGCGCCTCTTATAGCGCCGGCCGGCCGGCGCCGCCAGCAGCGCCGCCCCCTCTCGCCGGTAAACGGTGGTCAGTCGCGGAATGCGCCCGAGGGCGGCCGCGCGCCGGGCACCAGGTGGTCGCGCAGCCGCTCGATGAGCTCGGAGAGCCCGGCCTTGAGCTCGCGGCTCGCGGCTTCGCCCAAGGCGCGGTTGACGGCGGTGTCGTGCTGGCGCGCGCGCAGCACCAGCGGCGCCGCCGCCCGCCGGCCCTGCTCGGTCAGGTAGACCAGCGTGCGCCGGCGGTCCTCGCTGGGCGTGCGGCGCTGCACCAGCTGCGCCCTCTCCATGCGGTCGACCGCCTTGGTCAAGGTCGGCTGCTTGAACAGCACCATCTGGGCCAGCTCGGTCATGGTCAGGCCCTCATGCGCGGAGAGCGCGCCGAGCACGCGCCATTGCGTCGCCGAGAGGCCGTGGCCCTTGACCTGCCCGGAGAAACTCGCGGACAGCAGGTAATTGGCCCGAGCGACCAGCTCGGTCAGGCTTGCTTCGTGCTGGCTCGCCTCCTTGCGACTTGCCGCCACACTCATCCCAGAAATTCTTGGTTGTTTGGT
>DASVOY010000198.1:0-7004 GCA_036383115.1 Allostellaceae bacterium | reverse complement strand
ATGGAGCGCATGGTGCAGGGCTATCTCGATTTCGCGCGCGGCGAAGGTCCCGAGCAGCCGCGCGAGACCGACCTGGTGCTGCTGGTCGACGAGGCCGCGGCCGCGATCCGGCGCGACGGCGCTGACATATCGGTGGCGCTGCCCGAGGAATGCATCCTGCCGCTGCGGCCCGACGCGATGCGCCGCTGCCTCGGCAATCTCCTCGACAATGCGCGGCGCTACGGCAGCCACATCTGGGTGACCGCGATCCCGGTGCGCGACGGCGCCGCCATCCTCGTCGACGACGACGGGCCCGGCATCCCGGCGGGCGAGCGCGAGAATGTGTTCCGCCCGTTCTTCCGGCTCGACGCCTCGCGCAATCCGCTGACCGGCGGCGTCGGACTCGGCCTCACCATTGCCCGCGACGTGGCGCGCGGCCATGGCGGCGAGCTCACGCTGGAGGACTCACCGCAAGGCGGGCTGCGCGTCCGCCTCTACCTGCCGGGGTGAAGCCCGACTACTCGGCCGCGCTCGACGGCCGCAGCGCGGACTTCGCCGCGGCATCTGCGGCGTTCTGCGCGGCGAAGGCTTGCCTAGCCATGGCATGAGCGCCGCCGACGCGCAGGTATTGCCCCTTTTTCTGCGCGTCGACGAGCTTCTTCTGAAGATCCGTGCCGGGCGTCGCGTAGGCGACGCGCAGGTCGCTCTCGCCCGATCCGCGATGGTCGACCGGCACGACGGCGGCGGGCTGCTTCTGGTCGTCGAGCACCCAGAGCTGGAAATCGTCGCGCTTGAACAGCTGAATATCGGTGATCGGCGTGGGATAGTGATGGACGCCGCCTTCAAGCTGCGGCGTCCCGCCCTTGCTCGTCGGCTTCACCACGCCGGTGTGCCGTGGCTGCGCCAGCGCCACGCTCGCGTTGAAGATCGAATCGCACCAGCGCGAGACCTGGTCCGGCGTCTTTATCGGTTGGCTCAGCACGTTATCGACATCCTGGAAACCCAGCTGCTTCAGCGCCGGAATCGAGTCTGGAAACCGCCGGTAGATGCGCTGGGCGAACTGGCGAAGCTTGTCGACTTTGGCGGGATCGGCGCAGAATTGCTGGCTCCATTCCATGCCGGCGAGGTTCTTGATCAGCAGCCAACCGTCGTCGTCCTTTACCCATAACCCGCCGCCGTGGTGGTCCTGATAAGGTGGCTGGGTCCCGAGGAAGAAATCCTTCACCTCCTTGACGACGTCGTTCATCACTTTGCGCGCGATCTTGTAGGCATCACTATCCGTGCGCGGCTCGTGATCGGGGATGCTGATCTGCCATGGGATATCTTCACGCTGGATGTGGCTCGCTCCAGCCGCCTTCGCGGCGGGCGTTTTCGGCTTCGCCGTTGCCCGTCGCACCGCCTTCGCCCTCGTGGGTTTGCGCGCCCGCGTCGCCTTGCCCGACGCTGCGCGGGGCTTGCTCCGCGCCATTCCAACCTCCCTTGCTGGAGCCATGCGCCACCCGTATCGGATGCGCGCAGAACGATGATACTCCCGGTCTTGCGGCAGCCCTAGGCGTTTTCGCTTTTTCGGTGTGTCCGGGGCGAAAAAAAGGCCGCCCGGAGGGCGGCCTCCCCGCGTCGCACAGGGGGTGTGTTAACGACGCGAAGTCCTGCGTTCAGCGCGTGCGCTGTTTGGCGTATTCGCGGATCTCCTCGAGGCTCTCGGCGACCCGCTTGTGAATGACGTTGAAGGCCTCGCTGTTGGCCTTGGTGACCAGCTCGGCGATCTCGCGTGCATTGGCGACGCCCTTTTCGAAGGCCTGCTTCGCCAGCTCGGCGTTCTTGGCCAGCCGCTCCTCGGGTGCGCCGGGCTGCGTCCATTCGCGCAACGCCGTCGAAGCCTCGTCCACCGCCTGGCGGGCGATCTCGACCTGGCGCCGGGCGACCGCCTGGACGCCCTCAACGGCGAGCTGATTGGCCTGGGTCAGCGCCTCTAGGTTCCGGCGCTGGGCCGCCACCAGCGACTCCACGTCGAAACCCGGAAATGTGAAGCCGGCAAAGGCCTTGCCGAAGTCCATGTCGAAGAAAGTCTGCTTGCCATTCGTCGTCATTGCCGTCGTCCTTTGCCCGTTGGAAGCCATATGTTGCAGTGCACAATAACAGGAATATGGCGCTACTTGCTGGCTCGGTCAAGAACCAAAATGGCAAATGTTGCAACGCAAAAAGACCGGTTAACGATGCTCGGATGGGGCGTCGGCGCGGCGCGCGCCGGTCGCCCGCAGAAAGGATTCCGCACGACGCAGGCGCCGGTCAAGCGCCGCCATGGTCTGGGTCAGGTCGGCGCTGTCATCCCCAAGGAAGATGCGCAGCACCGATAGGTAGAGGCCGGCCAGGAGGTTGGCGCGGAGCCTCCCCCACCAGCCGGCAGCGGAAATCCCAGCCGCTTCCAACATCCAGCCCATCGAGCGCAACAGGGCCGGCAACCCCAGCAGGGCGAGTGGATCGCCCATCCCGTCGCGCAGGATGACGCGCAGCGCCGCCTTGTGTGGCTGCAGCGCGTCGAAACGCCGCATCAGCACATCGAAGAGCCGGTCGCGCGGCGGCTCCTCGCTGTCGGCCGCGACCCCGGCCAGCGCCGCCCTGTCGATGCGCCGATGGAAGGCCGCCAAGATGGCGAGCTTGGAGGGGCATGCCGCATAGGCCTCGTTGAGCGGCAGTCCCGCCTCGGCGGCGATCTCGCCCAGGCCGGTGTCGCGCCAGCCTTGCCGCGCCGCCAGCGTCAGAGCCGCATCGACGAGACGGTCCTCGGCGCTTCCGGCGTGAGCCTTCGCCGTCTCTGCACCGGCCTTGCCGCCGCGGGCCCGCCTGGCCATGGAGCGCCCTCCCGAATTTCGGTTGTGCGGCCCAGGATATGGGATCGGCCGGCGCCCGGCCAGAGCGCCGGGAGCGCCTAACCCGCTTGCCGGTTAGTCCGCGAGTTCGCGCGAGCGCCGGGCGGCAGCGAGGACAGCGCGGGTGAGGAGCGGCTCGAGGCCGTCGGGCGCCATCAACACGTCGAGCGCGGCGCGTGTCGTGCCGCCGGGACTGGTTACGCTCTCGCGCAGCCGCGCCGCCGGCTCGGCGGAGAGCCGGGCGAGCTCGCCCGAGCCCGTCACGGTCGTGCGGGCCAGCTGCATCGCCAGACCCTCGGGAAGGCCCGCCGCCACGCCTGCTTTCGCCAAGGCCTCGATGAGCAGGAAGACATAGGCGGGACCGCTGCCCGAGACGGCGGTCACCGCGTCGATGAGCGCCTCGTCCTCGACCCAGGCGACATCCCCCACCGCGGCCAGCAGGCGCTCGGCCAGGGCGCGCTGGGGCTTGCCGACCGCAGCGCTGGCGCAGGCAACCGCAATGCCGCGCCCGATCGCGGCCGGCGTGTTGGGCATCGCCCGCACCGCCGCGGCCGTTCCGCCGAGCTGGCGGGCGAGGAAGCCCAGCGTCTTGCCCGCGGCGATCGACAGGAAGAGGGTCCCCGAGGCGGCGAAGCGGCGATAGGCCGGCAGCACCTCGGCCATGATCTGCGGCTTCACCGCGAGCACGACGACGCTCGGGTCCAGATCGGGGGGAAGCCGGTCGGCAGATGGTGCCAAGACGATGTTTGCTTGGCCAGCGAATGGTCGAGCGGCGGGGCCCGGCTCGACGACGGCGTAGCGCTCGGCCAGGCTGCGCGCAAGCCAGCCGCGCAGCAGCGCGCCCCCCATATGCCCGCAGCCGACCAGCAGCAGCGCCGGGATCGCCGGCGCCGGGCTCTTGCTCACGCCTCGCCCACGGGATCGATCATCGCCGCGGCGAGCGCCTCCTCGGCCGGCTTGCCGCCCCAGACCACGAGCTGGAAGGCGGGATAGAAGCGCTCGCACTCGCTCACGGAGATGTCGACGAGGTCTTCGATCTGCTCGACGCTGGCGCCGGAAGCGCCGCGCAGCAGCACGCCCTGGCGGAAGGCCGGCGAGTGGGAGTCCGAGGCGAGGTCGAAATGGCCGAGCCACATCCGCTCGTTGACCACCGCCAGCAGCTCGAACACCGCCGCCCGGCGCGCCTTCGGCACCTTCATCTCGAAGCTGCAGGTGAAATGCAGCGCGTTGATCTCGCGCTGCCAGACAAAGAGCAGGTGATAGGAGCACCAGCGGCCGGCAATCTCGACCACCATCTCCTCGTCGCTCGAGCGGTCATGCGCCCACTCGTTGGCCTGGACGATTTCCTCGACGAGGTCGATGGGGTTGGCGGCGGATGCGGTGGTCTCGATCAGCAAAGACGTCATTGCGCCCTCCAACGTGCCATCGACCGGGCGGGCAACCAGCGGAGGCCGCGATATCTTGTGTGATCCACCCCCGGTGTCACCACAACCTGTAGCCTGCCAAACGCCGGCAGGCGGCGCAAGGGCGGATTTACCGACACTGTCCGGAAGCGCGCGCCGTCAGGGCGTGGCGGTGGGCTTCGATTTGCGCACCGCGGGGCGCGAGCGCGCCGGGCGCGGCGCCGGCGGCGCCTTCTCCGCCTCGGCCGCGAGCCGGGCCTCGAGCGCCGTCACGCGCTGCTCGAGCGCCTCCTGCGCCGCGCGCGCGTTGGCGATCATGGCCTGGACGGCATCGAACTCCTCCCGCCGCACCAGGTTCATGCGGCTGAGGATGCGTTCGAACTGGTCGCGCATCCGGGTCTCGATCTCCTCGCGCACGCCCGTGAGCGCACCGAGCGCGCCGGTGGCGACGCGGGCAAGATCGTCGAGCAGGCGGTTCTCGGTCTGCATGCTGGCTCGGCCTCCTTGGTCCGATTGCTGAAATGGGGGGCGGGTCTGTCGCCTCCGGTCGCCTATGGATATGGGCGCGGACGGGTCCGAATGCGACCACGGCGTACCGGGTCGGCGCGCCGGCGCCGCATCCTCCTTGGACGGGCCGGCGACAGCGCCTATAACACCGTCCGGCGGAGCGAGGCCAAGGGATCAATGATCGTCATCACCGGCGGCGCCGGCTTCATCGGCTCGAACCTGGCGGCGGCGCTGGACGAGCGCGGCGAGCGCGACCTCGTCATCTGCGACCGGCTCGGGCACGACGGCAAGTGGCGCAACATCGCCAAGCGCGAACTCGCCGCCCTGGTGCCGCCCGAGGCGCTCTTCCCCTTTCTCGACGAGCATGCGCGCGAGATCGGCACGCTCTTCCACATGGGCGCCATCTCCTCCACCACCGAGACCGACGCCGACCTCATCGCCGCCACCAACTTCACGCTCTCGCTGCGGCTCTGGGAGTGGTGCGCCGAGAGCGAGACGCGCTTCATCTACGCCTCCTCGGCGGCGACCTATGGCGATGGCGGCGCGGGCTTCGACGACGACGGCACGGCGGCGGCGCTGGCGCGGCTCCGGCCGCTCAACGCCTATGGCTGGTCGAAGCATGTCTTCGACCGCCGGATTGCACGGCTCACCGAGCGCCACGCGGCGCGCCCGCCGCAATGGGCCGGGCTCAAATTCTTCAACGTCTACGGCCCCAACGAGTACCATAAGGGCTCGATGAAGAGCGTGGTGGCGCAGATCCATCCGCGCGCTGCCGGGGGCGAGGCCGCCCGCCTCTTCCGCTCGCACCGCGACGGCGTGCCCGATGGCGGGCAGAAGCGCGACTTCGTCTATGTCCGCGACTGCGTCGACATGATGCTGTGGCTTTACGATCATCCGGGGGTGAACGGGCTCTTCAACATCGGCAGCGGCGCGGCGCGCAGCTTCGCCGATCTCGCCGCCGCCGTGTTCCGCGCGCTCGGCCGCGAGCCGCAGATCGAGTTCGTCGACACACCGGTCGAGATTCGCGACAAATACCAATATTTCACCGAGGCGCGCATGGAGCGGCTGCGCGCCGCCGGCTATGGCCGGCCGGCGACGCCGCTCGAGGAGGGCGTGCGCGACTACGTCCAATCCTATCTCGCCGCCGACGACCCCTATCGCTGAGAGTTGCCGCGCCCCCATGCATGCGATGCTTGCGATCCCGTTCCCCGACATCCATCCCGAGATCTTCTCGATCGGCCCGTTCTCGATCGGCGCCTGGACGCTCGGCCCCTTCGCCATCCGCTGGTACGCGCTTGCCTACATCGCCGGGCTGGTCATCGGCTGGCGCTACTGCCTCGCCCTCGCCAAGCGGCCGCCGCAGCTGGTGCGCCCGCAGGACATCGATGATTTCCTGTTCTGGGCGACGATCGGCGTCGTGCTGGGCGGGCGCATCGGCTACGTCCTCTTTTACAACTTCGATCAGTATCTCGCGCACCCGCTGGAGATCTTCGCGCTGTGGCATGGCGGCATGTCGTTCCATGGCGGGCTCACCGGCGTCATCCTCGCCATCATCCTGTTCTGCCGCCGGCGCGACATTCCGTTCCTCGCCTTCGCCGACATCGTCGCCTGCGCCGCGCCGATCGGCCTGTTCTTCGGGCGCATCGCCAACTTCATCAACGGCGAGCTCTGGGGCCGCGTCACCGATGTGCCCTGGGCGATGGTATTTCCTACCGGCGGCCCCGAGCCGCGGCATCCGAGCCAACTCTACGAGGCCTTCCTCGAAGGCATCGTCCTGTTCACGCTGCTATGGGCGCTGCAGCGCTTCACCCCGGCCCGGCAGCGGCCGGGCACGCTGAGCGGCGTCTTTCTGATCGGCTACGGCACCGCCCGCATCATCGTCGAGTTCTTCCGACAGCCCGACGTCCAGGTGGGGCAGCAGGGTTTCCTGTTCTGGGGCATCACCATGGGACAGCTGCTGTCGGTGCCGCTACTGCTGGTCGGGCTGGCGCTCATCCTCTATGCGCGGCGGCGCCCGGCGCCGGCGTGAGCGCGTTGCACGAGCATCTCGCGCGCCGCATCCGCGCCGCCGGGCCGCTCAGCGTCGCCGACTACATGGCCGAGGCGCTGGGCCATCCGCGCCACGGCTATTACGCGACGCGCGATCCTCTGGGCGCGCGCGGCGACTTCATCACCGCGCCCGAGGTGAGCCAGATCTTCGGCGAGCTCGTCGGGCTGTGGTGCGCCGACGCCTGGGAGCGCATGG
>DASVOY010000197.1:0-2333 GCA_036383115.1 Allostellaceae bacterium | reverse complement strand
CGTCGATCTTGCCGCTCCGCGCCTCGAAGGCGAGCGCGGCGCCGCGCGTCACCAGTTCGCCCGTGGCATCGAAAGGCCCGCTGGGGCCGCCGAGCGTGACGCTGACGTTGATGTGCTCGAACCGCTCGGCCGTCGCACCGGACCGATAGGTGACGGCACCGTCCTGGATGGTCAGGCGATCGATGGCGAGGACCAGCGTGCGTCCCGTCGCCGGGCTCGCGCCGGACGCGGTCGAGCCCGTGTCCGATTGCCAGTTGACCTTGCCGTCCGGCAGACGCTCGATATCGACATCCGGCTCGATGAGCGTCGCGCGGCGGATCTCGATGGCGCCCGACAGGAGCGGCCAAAAGCCGAGCTTCACTTCGACGGCCCGCAGCCTTACCATATCCTTGGCTGCCGCGCCGGGAGGATTGGCGAGGCGAAGGTCGCGGATTGTGACCCTGGGGCCCCGCAGCAGCGACAGCTTGAGCGGCCCGCCGATCTCGATGCTCCGCCCGGTCAGGGCGGCGAGCTCGGCGGCGAGCGGGCCCTTGAAACGGTTGAGGTCAATGAACTGCGGCAACAGGACGAGACCGCCCAGGACAAGCAGCAGCAGGATGGCCAGGCCCATGGCCGCTTTGCGCATGGAATCCCTCCTGGGCGATCGCCGTCCGCAGGGTGCGCCCCGCCGACGGCGGCCCTGTGCCGAAATCGCTCCCGCACCATAGCATGTCGCGTTTCGGCGAGCAGCCGACCGCCAGGAGACCGCGATGGCCGATATCGTCAATCTCAACCAGTACCGCAAGCGGCGCGATCGCCGCGCGGCGGAGAAGACTGCGGCCGAGAACCGCGTTCGCTTCGGCCGTGGCAAGACCGAGCGGCAGAAGGGTCGCCGTGACAGCGAGCGAGCCGCCAAGGAGCTTGACGACAAGCGGCTCGATTAGCGGGTGCCGAGCTCGCGGCGGTAGAGCGCGTCGGTGTCGCTGTCGAAGGAGATGAAGATCACCCGTTGCAGGGTGTCGTCCGTCAGGAGGAAACGGTGAGTCTCGTTGACGGCAATGGCGCAGGCGCGCGGGCGGGGAAAGCCATAGACGCCCGTGGAGACCGCCGGAAACGCGATCGAGCGGACGCCGTTCGCCGTCGCGAGCGTCAGGCTCGCGTGGTAGCAGCGCGCCAGCAGCTCATCCTCATCATCGCCGCCGCCGCGCCAGACCGGGCCGACCGTGTGGATGACGAAGCGCGCCGGCAGCTTGTGGCCGCTCGTCAGGCGGGCCTCGCCCGTAGGACAGCCGCCGAGCTTCCGGCACTCGGCCAGCAGCCCCGGTCCGGCGGCGCGGTGGACCGCGCCATCGACCCCGCCGCCGCCCAGCAGGGAGCTGTTGGCGGCGTTGACGATGGCATCGACCGCGAGCTTGGTGATGTCGCCGGTCTGCAGCTCGATGCGCGGGTCCAAGGCCATCTCACTCTCCTCACGGGCCCGCCAGGGAACCCGGCGGATGCCCTGCCGTTGCCTTTCCGATGTCGGCGCCGTTCGTTCGGCGGCTCAACTCGCGGGGCCGCCGCGGTGTCGCTTGTCCGAGGAGAACCATCATGAGCCGAGCCTTCGTCAGCGAAAACGACACCGAGGCGGCGGCCGATGCCTTACCCGAGCTGCCGCAGAGCAATCATCCCAATTATGTCACGCGGCGCGGCTTGCGCCTCCTCGAAGAACGCCTGGCCGCGGCGCAGGAGCGTCAACGCGAGCTCGCGACGCGGCCGGATGATCCGGCGAAGGAGCTGCAGCTCCCCCATGCCGCCCGCGAGATCCGCTATCTCGAGGCGCGCATCGAGCGGGCGATCCTGGTCGATCCGGCCCAGGCGCCGGCCGACGAGGTCGCCTTTGGCGCGGTCGTCCAGGTGGCCGACGCGTCGGGCGGGCGGCATGAATTCGCCATCGTCGGCGAGGACGAGGCGGACGCCGAGCACGGCAAGGTGAGCTGGGTCTCGCCCCTCGCCCGGGCGCTCATCGGCGCCGGCGTCGGCGATGTCGTGCTGTGGCGGCGCCCGGCCGGCGAGGTCGAGCTCGAGATAACCGCGATCCGCTATCCCGAGCGCCCCGGCGCCTAGAGTCCCGGTCAGACCCGGACGATCTTGCCGGGGTTCATGATATTGTCGGGATCAAGCGCCTTCTTCAGCGTGCGCATAACGCTGACGGCCTCGCCATGCTCGGCGACGAGGAAATCCATCTTCCCGTAGCCGATGCCGTGCTCGCCGGTGCAGGTGCCGTCCATGGCGAGGGCACGCTGCACCATGCGGTCGTTGAGCCGGTTGGCCTCGGCCAACTCCTCGGGCCTGGCGGGATCGAGGATGAAGGC
>DASVOY010000196.1:0-4127 GCA_036383115.1 Allostellaceae bacterium | reverse complement strand
CGCGCTCGATCAGTCGCGGCTGGTGTGAGGGCGGTGTGCGGCGTCACCCCTCACCCTCCCGTCGCTTCGCGCCGGGGTGAGGGGGCTATTGCGCTGCCGCCGTTATTCTGGTGAGTTGAACTGATGCAGCACCGCCACGTCCATATCGGCAATCTCACGCTCGGCAATGACCGGCCGATGGCGCTCATTGCCGGGCCTTGCGCGCTCGAGAGCCGGGCGCACGCGCTGGAGATGAGCCACGCGCTGGTCGAGCTCACCGCGAAGCTGGGCTTGGGCCTCATCTACAAGACGTCCTTCGACAAGGCCAACCGAACCGCCATCGATAGCGCGCGCGGCATGGGACTCGAGGCGAGCCTGCCGATCCTTGCCGAGGTGCGCGAGACATATGGCTGCGCCGTGCTCACCGACGTGCACGCGCCCGAGCAATGCGCCATCGTCGCCGAGGCGGTCGACGTACTGCAGATCCCGGCCTTCCTCTGCCGTCAGACCGATCTTCTCGTCGCCGCGGCCGAGACGGGACGCGCGATCAACATCAAGAAGGGACAGTTCCTCGCGCCCTGGGACATGAAGAACGTCGCGCGCAAGGTGTCGGCCGCGGGCAACGACAACATCCTGCTCTGCGAGCGCGGCGTGAGCTTCGGCTACAACACCCTCGTCAACGACATGCGTGCACTGCCGATCATGGCGGAGACGGGATATCCCGTGGTGTTCGACGCCACCCATTCGGTGCAGCAGCCGGGCGGGCAGGGTACCAAGACCGGCGGCGAGCGCCGCTTCGTCCCGGCGCTGGCACGCGGCGCCTGCGCCATAGGCGTCGCCGCCGTCTTCATGGAGACGCACCAGGACCCCGACAACGCGCCCTCGGACGGGCCCAACATGGTGCGGCTCAAGGACATGCCGGAGCTGCTGGCGACGCTGATCGAATTCGACCGACTGGCGAAGGCGAAGCCGCTCGCCAGTTAGACGGTCACGCCTTCTCGATGTTCCAGAACACCGGCACCGGGCCGGCCACGACGCCGGAGAGCCCGGCGCGGTAGGCATAGGGCTGGGTGTAGGAGCCGGTCGGCACATACATGACGAGCTCGTAGGCGCGCCGCTGCACCGCCGCCGCGATCGCCTTCTGCTTCTGCGGATCGGTCTCGCGCGCGTAGGCGTCGCGCAGCTTCTCGATCTCGCCATCCTCGGCCCAGCCGAACCAGCCGCCGGACTTGCCGCGGCCGTTGATCCCGGCATTGCTGAGCGGATTCAGCAGGTCGACATTGGCCCAGGTGGTGTGGAACATGTTCCAGCCATGCTCGCTCGGCGGCTCCTGGCGGGCGCGCCTTCCGACCAGGGTCTGCCAGTCCATCGCCTGCAGGTCGACCTTCATGCCGATCTGCTCGAGCGCCTGCGCCGTGACCGGGCCGAGCGGCGCGACGATGGCGAGGTCGGTCGGCTGCATGATGACGATGGGCGTCCCGTCGTAGCCGCTCTCCTTCAGGAGCTGGCGCGCGCGGGCGAGGTCCGGCCGGCGCGGCGCGCCGTCATCGGTGTCGAGCGGCGTGCCGCAGCCGAAGAGGGCCGGGCACGCCTTCATGTAATCGGCATTGCCGATCTGCGCCTGCAGATAGTCCTGCTGGCTCGTGGCCAGAAGCACGGCCTGGCGGATCTTGATGTTGTCGAACGGCTTGTGCAGCCAGTTCATCCGCGCCATGCCGCTGAACCCGAGCGGGTTGAGGTCGGCGATGATGATGCCCTTGTCCTTCTGCAGCACCGGCAAGAGGTCGTGCGGTGTCTGCTCGATGTAATCGATCTCGCCCTTGGCCAGCGCGTTGATGGCGACGCCGTAGTCGCCGATGTTGATCCATTCGACGCGATCGACATTGACGATCTTGCCGCCGGCCAGCCAGGACGGCTTTTCGCGCCGCGGCACATAATCCGTGTTCTTGGCGTAGACGACCTTCTCGCCGGGCACGAACTCCGCGGCGACGAATTTGAACGGTCCGGAGCCGATCTCCTCCTTGACGTTCTGGTCGGCGGGCGTCTCGGCCAGGCGCTTCGGCATCATGAAGGGCGTGTTGCCGGAGGGCTTGCCGAGCGAGGCCAGGACCAGCCCATAGGGCTCCTTCAGGATCAGGCGGAAGCTCTTGTCGCCGTCGGCGGCGAGGTCCCTGGTGAACTCCATCAGCTTCTGGCCCATGCCGTCGCGCTTGCCCCAGCGCCCGATGGAGGCGATGCAGTCCGCCGCCGTCACCGGCGGCCCGTCATGCCATTTGAGCCCGTCGCGCAGCGTGAAGCGGTAGGTCAGCTTGTCGTCGCTGACGCTCCAGCTCTCGACCATCTGCGGCTGTACCTCCATGCGCTCGTCCACCGCGAAGAGCGTGTCGTAGATCATGTAGCCGTGGTTGCGCGCGATATAGGCGGTGGTGATGATCGGGTCGGTGACCTTGAGCGGCGAGTGCATCACCGCCCGCAACACCTTCTGCTCGCCGGCGCGGGCGCCGCGCCAGGGCGTCAGCCCGGCCATCGGCAGGGCCGCGGCGGCACCGAGGATGCTCCGTCTCGTGATGCTCATGATGCTTCCTGCCGAGTGGCGACGCTGGTGCCATGCTGACACCAAAACGCCGCGGCCCGCAAGCGGCGGCGCTCACCCCCGAGGCGAACGTGCGTCCGGGCCATGCCGCCTTGCCAGAGCCGCCCGGCCTCTGTATCGGTGGCCCCTTGCAGCGTTTGCGGGAGATGTCATGAGCGCCATCGTCGATATCCACGGCCGCGAGATCCTGGACAGCCGCGGCAACCCCACCGTCGAGGTCGAGGTCACCCTGGAGAGCGGGGCGATCGGCCGCGCCGCGGTGCCGTCGGGCGCCTCCACCGGCGCGCATGAGGCGGTCGAGCTGCGCGACGGCGATCCCAAGCGCTACGGCGGCAAGGGCGTGCTGCGCGCCGTCGAGAACGTCAATGGCGAGATCTTCGACGCGCTGTCGGGCTTCGACGCCGAGGACCAGGTGGCGCTCGACAAGCTGCTCGTCGACCTCGACGGCACGGCCAACAAGGCGCGGCTCGGCGCCAACGCCATCCTCGGCGTCAGCCTCGCCGCGGCCAAGGCGGCGGCGGAGGATCTGGGCGAGCCGCTCTACCGCTATGTCGGCGGCGTCTACGCGCGCACGCTGCCGGTGCCGCTGATGAACATCATCAATGGCGGCGCCCATGCCGACAACCCCATCGACATCCAGGAATTCATGATCATGCCGGTGGCGGCGCCGACCATGGCGGACGCCGTGCGCGTGGGGTCGGAGGTGTTCCACGCGCTGCGGCGCAAGCTCAAGGATGCCGGGCACAACACCAATGTCGGCGACGAGGGCGGCTTCGCCCCCAACCTCGCCTCGACCGACGAGGCGCTCGGCTTCGTCATGAAGGCGATCGAGGCGGCGGGCTACCGTCCCGGCGAGGACGTGGCGCTCGCCCTCGATGGGGCCTCGACCGAGTTCTACAAGAGCGGCAAATACGTGCTCGCGGGCGAGGGCAAGACGCTCGATAGCCAAGGCATGGTGCGCTACCTCGAGGACCTGGTGAAGCGCTACCCCATCGTCTCGATCGAGGACGGCATGGCCGAGGACGACTGGGATGGCTGGGCCTTGCTCACCCGCGCGCTCGGCAACCGGGTGCAGCTCGTCGGCGACGACCTCTTCGTCACCAACCCGAAGCGGATCGCCGAAGGGATAGCCAAGGGCGTGGCCAACTCCGTGCTGATCAAGGTCAACCAGATCGGCACCTTGAGCGAGACGCTCGAGGCGGTCGAGATCGCGCAGCGCGCCGGCTACACCTGCGTCATGTCGCACCGCTCCGGCGAGACCGAGGACGCCACCATCGCCGACCTCGCCGTCGCCACCAATTGCGGCCAGATCAAGACGGGCTCGCTGTCGCGCTCCGACCGCCTCGCCAAGTACAACCAGCTCATCCGCATCGAGGAGCAGCTCGGCCCCGCCGCCTGCTACGCCGGCAAGACCGTGCTGCGGCGGAAGTAGGTTTGCTCGGGGCGATGCGACGGCCCATTCACCCTTCGAGACGCGCCCTTCGGGCGCTCCTCAGGGTGAGGCAGCCAGTTTGATCCTCACCCTGAGGAGCCGCCGACAGCGGCGTCTCGAAGG
>DASVOY010000195.1:0-1835 GCA_036383115.1 Allostellaceae bacterium | reverse complement strand
GTAGTTATGACCGTCAACAGCGCGAGTTTTGCCTCCCGCTTGCGCTGGTGGCGCGAGCGGCGGGGCATGTCCCAGCTCGCACTGGCGCTCGCGGCCGAGGTGTCGCAGCGGCATCTCAGCTTTCTCGAAGTCGAGCGGACGGCACCCAGCCGTGACATGGTCTTGCGCCTCTCCGCCGCCTTGGACCTGCCGCTGAGGGAGCAGAACGCATTGCTGCTCGCCGCGGGCTACGCGCCGATCTGGCGAGAGAGGGCTCTCGGCGCGCCGGAGTTGTCGGTCGTCAACCGGGCGCTCGATTTCATGCTGATGCAGCAGGAGCCCTATCCGGCCTTCGTCCTCGACCGGCGATGGAACCTCCTGCGCTCGAACGAGGCGGGCCGGCGCTTCGTCGGTTTCCTGACCGATAGCCCGCCGCAGCAACCGGACGCGGCGCGTTCGATCAACCTGGCGGATGCCCTCATCGCGCCCGACGCGCTACGTCCTCTGATCACGAACTGGCGCGAGGTGGCGCTCTACTTCATTCGCGGCGTGCGCGCCGATGCTCTCGCCGACGGCACGGAGGCGACGGCGAGCCTGCTCGATCGCCTGCTCCGCTACCCCGACGTGCCCGGCATTTTCGAGACGGCCGCGATGGATACGACCCAAGACCCGGTGCTGACGATGGATATGGCAAAGGGCGGGACGAGGCTGAGACTGTTCACGACACTGGCGACGCTCGGAACGCCGCTCGACGTCACGGTCCAGGAAACCCGCATCGAATGCTTCTTTCCCGCCGATGCGGCAACGGCCGAGTTTTTCAAGGAGCGGGCCGTCGCACGCTCCGCCTGAGTCAATCCTTGTAGCTCGGATCCTCGCGGTCGAGGCGGCGGACCATCGCGGCCCAGGCGTATTGCGCGGCGCCGCTGCCGCTCCTGCCGAATTGCGCGGTCATGCCCACCGCCGCCGGCGACGCCTCGACCAGCTTGCCGCCGCTGGCCATGGCGCGAAGCTGAGCGCGCGCCGCCTTCTCCAAGAGGAACATGGTGACGAAGGCCTCGCCGATGCTGCGGCCGGCGACGAGCGTGCCGTGGTTGCGCAGGATCATCACCGCCTTGTCGCCGAGATCGCGCACGAGACGCTCGCGTTCCTCGAGATTGAGCGCGATCCCCTCATAGTCATGGAAGGCGATGTTGCCGTGGAAGAACATTGCCGTCTGCGTCAGCGGCAGCAGCCCGCCCTCGAGCATCGACACCGCCATGCCCGCCTCGGTGTGGAGATGGATGACGCAGCCCACCTCCGGCCGCGCCGCATGGACGGCGCTGTGGATGGTGAAGCCCGCGGCGTTGACCGGGTAGGACGAATCGCCGATCACCTTGCCGTCGAGGTCGATCTTGACCAGGTTGGACGCGGTGACCTCCTCGAAAGCGAGGCCGAAGGGGTTGATGAGGAAGTGGTGCTCCGGCCCCGGCACGCGCGCCGAGATGTGGTTGTAGATGAGCTCGTCCCAGCCCTCGCGCTGCGCCAGGCGATAGCAGGCGGCAAGCTCGGTCCGCGTCTTGCGCTCCTCCTCGCCGATCGGCGCGTTCGAGAGCCGCCGCTCGCCGGTCATCACTGCCCTGTCCTGCATGTCGTCCTCCTCTATCTTTTGGCGGCGCTCAGCCGAAGGCCGCCTTGATCCGCTCGGGCGCCAGCGGCAGGTCGCGCAGCCGCGCGCCCGTCGCATGCGCCACCGCGTTGGCGATGGCTGCGGCCATCGGACCCTGCGCCGCCTCGCCGGCGCCCAGGGATTTCTCCGTCGGGCGGTCCAGCACCGTGACCTGGACGACCGGCACTTCCGGGAAGGTCAGGATCGGATA
>DASVOY010000194.1:0-2731 GCA_036383115.1 Allostellaceae bacterium | reverse complement strand
CACGCCGAAATCGGTGAACAGGACGATCATTCCCCGGAGTATGCGGGGCGGCGGCTTGCCTCGACAAGCCGCCCCTGTCGCGTGCCCGTAACCCAAGCACGCTTGACCCCGGGCGGCGACGCGGCAAGAGTCCGGCCATGAACTTTCGCTTGTCGCGGCCAAGCCCGAGCGTCCGCCGATGCGCCGGCTCTGGCTCGAAGCGGTCTCGGCGGCGACGCCGATGCGCCGTCATGTCGTGCTCGCCGCGCAGCTCTCGGCGCCGCGCGGCGACGGGCACCCGGTGCTGGTCATGCCGTCGTTCCTCAGGAGCGACCACTACATGCTGCGGCTGCGGCGCTTCCTCGCCGAGCGCGGCTATGCGGTCTCGGGCTGGGGGCTCGGCGTCAATGTCGGGCCGACGGAGAGGGTCCTCGACGGGATCGAGCGGCGGCTGGACGAGATCACGGCGCGGCATGGCCGCAAGGCGAGCCTGATCGGCCACAGCCTCGGCGGCACCATCGCCCGCGAGCTCGCCAAGCGGCGGCCCGCCCAGGTGCGCCAGCTCATCGTGCTGGCGAGCCCCATCCGCCTGCCCACGGCGAGCCCGCTGGAGCCCATCTACCGCGTGCTGTCACGCTGGCACAGCCCGTCCTACAGAGCGCCCTTCGCGGTCCTCAACGAGCCGCCGGCGGTGCCGGTGACGGCGATCTACACGCGCACCGACGGGATCGTCGCCTGGCAGAGCTGCCTCGAGGCCGAGGGTCCCGAGCGCGAGAACATCGAGGTGTGCGGGCCGCACAGCACCATGGCGCGCAACCCCGCGGCGTGGCGCATCATCGCCGACCGCCTGGCGCAGCCCGAGGGAAGCTGGCGCTCCTACGGCGCTCAGAACAGCGCGAGCTGATCGCCCTTCTGCGGCGGGCGGCGGAACTGGGTGGTGTCGAGGCCGAAGGCCTCGCGGCGCTGGTTGAAGCCCAGGCGCCGGCAGGCCTTCTGGAAGCGCAGCCGCAGCAGCTCGGCATAGGCGCCGGTGCCGGACATGCGCGTGCCCCATTCCGCGCGATAGGCCTTGCCGTCGCGCGACTGCTTGATCAGCGACATGACATGCCGGGCCTTGCCCGGCGCATGCGTGGCGAGCCATTCCTCGAAGAGCGAGACCAGCTCGAGCGGCAGGCGCAGCAGGACGTAGCCGGCATAACGCGCGCCGCGCTCATGCGCCGCCTCGAGCAGCCGCTCGAGCTCGGCATCGTTGAGCGCGGGGATCATCGGCGCGGTCATCACCGCGACGGGAATTCCGGCGCGGCTCAGCGCCTCCATGGTCTCGAGCCGCCGCTCGGGCGTCGCCGCGCGCGGCTCGAGCGCGCGGGCGAGGCGGCGGTCGAGCGTCGTCAGCGACACCGCGACCGAGGCGAGGCGCTGCTGCGCCATCTCGGCGAGGATGTCGATGTCGCGCTGCACCAGCGCCGATTTGGTGACGACCGAGACCGGATGCCGGTGCTCGCGCAGCACCTCGAGGATGCCGCGGGTTATGCCGAGCTTGCGCTCGATCGGCTGGTAGGGATCGGTGTTGGTGCCGAGCGCCATCGGCGCGCAGGCGTAGGAGGGCTTGGCGAGCTCCGCCCGGAGCAGCTCGGGCGCTTCCGGCTTGACGAAGATGCGGCTCTCGAAATCGAGGCCGGGCGAGAGGCCGAGATAGGCATGGGTCGGCCGCGCGAAGCAATAGACGCAGCCATGCTCGCAGCCGCGATAGGGGTTGATCGAGCGGTCGAAGGGGATGTCGGGCGAGTCGTTGCGCGCGATGATGCTGCGCGCGCTGTCGCGGGTGTAGGTGGTGTCGAGCCGCGGCGGCTCCTCGTCGGCCGTGCCCCAGCCATCGTCGAAGGCGACGCGCTGCTCCGGCTCGTAGCGGCCGGTCGCGTTGGTGACCGCGCCTCGACCCTTGCGCGCAGGGGGGTGGAGCGACTCCTCCATAACGGAACGCTATGCCCGTTTTCGGAACAAATCAAGAACAACAATAGCGTGTTAGTTTTTTATGTTTCCCGCGCCTGAACCTAAACCTCAGGAGGCGGCCCACCCTGCGCGAAGCGGCCTCGGAAGAGGATGGTGGCTTCGAAGCGCGGGCAAGCGAGCGGTCGCATCGGTGGGCCATTGGGTCGTGAAGAACAGCTCTTTGCGGTCAGCTCGATTGTCCGGCGACTTCCTTGGCGTACATATCCAAGACGGTAGGCCAGCCACCTTCGACGTCCTTGCGCATTGTCTCGCCGCCTTCCTTGCCAACCGCTCGAAATTGCGGTGTTCGAGTTCGACGCGCGTGGTTTCCGGACCTTCGGCAATGAAGTTGACCTCGACTTCGGATGACGCAACAGGGTCGGGCTTCAGTTGCGCACCAATTTCCCAGCTGAATACCGCGCGGCGTCCCGGCTCCCATACCAGCGGGTGGCGCGACAATACCGAGGGGTTCCCTTATTATTCGATGAGTTGGGCGGTCTTTTTGCTGAGCCTCAAGGACCTTCTGGAGAAGGGAAAGGGGTTCCCATATCCCAATGATTGGATAGGCCAGTAGGATATGCCTGCAAGCAAGCACCTTATGCGTTCGGGAGTGCGCCGCGCCTTCGCACGATCAGCCCGGAGATGCCGTGAGCCCTCGCGCAAATGCCCAAGCCCGCGTGTCGGTGGTAATCCCGACGCTCGACGAGGCTGGCCCGCTCACTCCCTTGATCGAGGCGCTCAAGCGCGAACCCGGGTTGACGGA
>DASVOY010000193.1:0-3897 GCA_036383115.1 Allostellaceae bacterium | reverse complement strand
ATGTCGATACAGGAATCGCCACGCTCACCGGCCGCGTTACGCTCACCAGGGCCGACAATGAGCTGAGGGGGCAATACGCGGTGGTCGATCTCAACAACAATGTCAGCCGCCTCCTGAGCGCGCCGCCCAGCGCCCAGCTCACCCAGGAGCGGCCGACCCGCGTCCAGGGGTTGCTGGTGCCGCGCCAGAAGCCGGCTGCGCCAGCACAATGATGGTCGTGCCGTGAGCCCCGAATCCATCGATCCGGCGCGCAGCGACAAGCCGAGGGCGTCGGGCAGGCCGCGGCTCGTCGCCGACAATCGCGGCCTCATCGCCAGCAATCTCGGCAAGAGCTTCCGCAAGCGCCCGGTGCTGCGCGACGTCCACGTCTCGGTCCAGCGCGGCGAGGCGGTGGGCCTCTTGGGCCCGAACGGTGCCGGCAAGACCACCTGCTTCTACATCATCACCGGGCTGATCGCGCCGGATGTCGGCACCATCAGCCTCGACGGCCAGGACATCACGGACCTGCCGATGTACCGCCGCGCGCGGCTCGGCATCGGCTACCTGCCGCAAGAGGCGTCGATCTTCCGCGGCCTCACGGTCGAGCAGAACATCCGCGCCGTGCTCGAGGTGGCCGAGCCGGTGCACGAAGTGCGCGAGGCGACCATCGACGAGCTCCTCGCCGAGTTCTCGATCACTCATCTCAGGCGCGCGCCGGCGCTGGCGCTCTCGGGCGGCGAGCGGCGCCGCGTCGAGATCGCCCGCGCGCTGGCGACGCAGCCGCATTTCATACTGCTCGACGAGCCGCTGGCCGGCATCGACCCGATCGCCGTCAGCGACATCCGCGATCTCGTCGCCCACCTGAAGGACCGCGGCATCGGCGTGCTCATCACCGACCACAATGTCCGCGAGACGCTCGAGGTGGTCGACCGCGCCTATATCCTGCATGAAGGGCGCGTGCTCATGGAGGGCACGCCCTCGGAGATCGTCTCCGACGCCGATGTGCGCCGCGTCTATCTAGGCGAGAAGTTCAGCCTGTAAAGGGTTTGGCTGCCACCCCCGGGAGCGCGTTCCGCGCCGCCATGGTGGTTGCGGGGTGATGCGGTGTGGCTCACCCGGCGGCGCCCGACTCGGCCACGGACCCATCCCGACTGATGCTCTTCCTGCCCGTCCATGCGAACGACGCGCGCGCCAGCGGCGCCGCGCGCTGGTATGCGCGCCGGCTGCTTTACCCTCCATCAAGCAATTGGCCCGATATTTGCAGTCAAGACGCGCTTCGGGCTATAAACGTCGATATCATGGTGCTTTCGCAGCGGCTCGATCTCCGGCAGACTCAGGCGCTTGTCATGACGCCGCAGCTGCAGCAGGCGATCAAGCTGCTGCAGCTTTCCAACCTGGAACTCTCTGCCTTCATCGAGACCGAACTCGAGCAGAATCCGCTGCTGGAGCGCGACGACGCGCCTGCCGAGGGCGCGGCGGCGGGCCCCGCGGCCGGCGAGGAGACGAGCGCCAGCGAGGACGACGGCGAGGCGCAATGGCGCGAAGCCGCCGGCGCGGAGGGCGAAGGCAATCTCGATTTGGCCGGCGACCCCGCCGCCTGGCGCAGCCGGCCGGCGGCGCCGAGCGATCTGCCCGGCCTCGACCAGACGCTGACCAGGCCGATGACGTTGCGCGAGCATCTGCTGGCCCAGCTCTCGGTCGACATCGCCGAGCCGGTCGACCGGGTGATCGGCGCGCACCTCATCGAGATGGTCGACGATGCCGGCTACCTGCAGGCCGATCTCGCCGAAATCGCTCAGCGGCTCGACTGCGAGGTGGCGCGCGTCGAGGCGACGCTGGCGCGGCTGCAGCGCTTCGATCCGCCGGGCATCTTCGCGCGCGACCTCGGCGAATGCCTGGCGCTGCAGCTCAAGGATCGCGACCGTTTCGACCCGGCGATGCAGGCGCTCCTCGCCAACCTGCCGCTGCTCGCCGGGCGCAATGCGCCGGCGCTGATGCGGCTGTGCGGCGTCGATGCCGAGGACCTCGCCGATATGGTCGCCGAGCTCAAGGCGCTCAATCCCAAGCCCGGGCTCGCCTTCGACACCGCGAGCGCCGAGCCGGTGGTGCCCGACGTGCTCGTCCGTCCGCAAGGTGCCGGCTGGGCGGTCGAGCTCAACAGCGACACGCTGCCGCGCGTGCTCATCAACAACCGCTACTACGCCGAGGTGAGCGGCGCGGCGCGCAGCAAGGCCGATAAGGATTATCTCGCCGAGCGCTATCAGCAAGCGAATTGGCTGGTAAAGGCGCTGCATCAGCGCGCCACTACCATCCTGAAGGTATCGACCGAGCTCGTCCGCCAGCAGGAAGGATTTTTCCGCCATGGCGTGCGCCATTTGCGTCCGCTGGTGCTGCGCGATATCGCCGAGGCGATCGGCATGCACGAGAGCACGGTGAGCCGCGTCACCTCGAGCAAGTACATGGCGACGCCGCGCGGCATCTATGAGCTCAAATACTTCTTCACCTCGGCGATCGCCGCGACGAGCGGCGGCGAGGCGCTGTCGGCAGAGGCGGTGCGCTTCCGCATCAAGGCGCTGATCGACGCCGAAGGCGACGAGGTGCTGTCGGATGACCGCCTCGTCGAGATCCTGCTCAAGGAGGGCATCGACATCGCGCGCCGCACGGTAGCCAAATACCGCGAGGCGATGCGCATCCCGTCCTCGGTGCAGCGCCGGCGCGAGCGCTCGATGTCGTTGTGACAAGAGTTCGCGGCGGCAGGGCGGCTACTTGACGAGGCCGGACCCCGGGGTTCATAAGGTGGCCTCGCCCGGAAGGAGATTGAGCCGTGCCGTCCAACAGGCGAATTTGCGCCGGGCCGACCCGGTAGAGCCCATGCAGGTAACCGTCACGGGCAAGCAGATCGATATCGGCGACTCCTTGCGTGGCCACGCCGAGGCGGCGGCGACGGCAATCGTCGAGCGCTATTTCGGCAATGCAATCGAGGCGCATGTGGTCTTCTGCCGCGAGCGGCACCTGATCCTCTCCGACATATTGGTGCATGCGGGCCGCGGGCTGGTAGTCCAATGCCATGGCGAGTCGAGTGACGCCTATGCCGCCTTCGACACCGCCGCGGAGCGCCTCGACAAGCAACTGCGGCGTTACAAGCGGCGCCTGCGCAACCACCACAAGCTCGGACGCGACGGCAACGAGGCCGCCATCGATTACGTGCTGGCGGCCGCGCCGGAGGAGGATCCCGAACTCCCGGCCGGCGACGACCAGCCCCTCATCATTGCCGAGATGCGCACCAGCATCCCGCAGCTCAGCGTCAGCGAAGCAGTGATGCGTCTCGACCTTGCTGATCTGCCGGCGTTGCTGTTCCGCAACAGCGCTCACGGCAATCTCAACTTGGTCTATCGGCGCCGCGACGGCAACGTCGGCTGGGTCGACCCCGACCTCGCCGCGCAGAGCCGCCGGGCGACCGCCAACGAAGGATCCTGATGGAAATCGCCGATCTGCTCACGCCGGCGAGCGTCGTCGCCAATCTGCGGGCGGCCAACAAGCGCCAGGCCCTGCAGGAGCTCGCCAAGCGCGCCGCGGCGCTGACCGCCCGCAATGAGCGCGCCGTCTTCGAGGTACTGCTGGAGCGCGAGCGCCTCGGCACCACCGGGATCGGCGCCGGCACCGCCATTCCCCATGGCAGGCTGCCGGAGCTGCCGCGCCTCTACGGCCTCTTCGCCCGGCTCGAGAAGCCGATCGACTTCGAGGCGATCGACAATCAGCCGGTGGACCTCATCTTCCTGCTGCTCGCGCCCGACAGCGCCGGCGCCGACCATCTCAAGGCGCTCGCGCGCGTCTCGCGCCTGCTGCGCGACAAGGCCATCTGCGAGAAGCTGCGCGGGACCGACCGCGCCGACGCCCTTTACGCGCTTCTCACTGATC
>DASVOY010000192.1:0-3890 GCA_036383115.1 Allostellaceae bacterium | reverse complement strand
GGCTGGTCTCGATGATATGGCCGGCGGCGACGGCGAAGATGTACGTGACCCAGTTGACGGTGACGAGCGCCGCCGACAGCAGGAGAAGCGCGAGCGTGCGCGGCACGAGCAGCTGGCGCAGTTCGCGCCCGCGGCCGAGCGCGGCGACGAGGATGAGCGCGAAGAGCGTCGCCCAGATGATGCGGTGGGCGAGAATCTCCAGCACCGGCACGTCACCGAGTGCCTTGATGTAGACAGGCATTACCACGCCCCAGGCACCGAAGGCGCCGAGCGCATAGAGCAGGCCGGTCCGATGGTCGCGCCGCGTGGCGTGCGCGCTGTCGCTCATGAGGGAGCGCGAGCTTAGTCGAAGGCCGCGCGGCCGGCCAGCCGTTCGCCGAGCGAACGCCGACTGGAACGACTGGGTCGACGCACAGAACCCGCCGGTGCGCGCCTGCGCTCAGGCCGGGCTGCGGCAGCCCTGGCTGCCCGTCAGTTCGGCTTCAGCACCACCTTGACGCAATCATTCCGTTTGTTGAGGAACATGTCGTAGCCTTGCGGCGCGTCGTCCAGCGACATGCGGTGCGTGATGACGAAGCTCGGGTCAATCTCGCCCTTCTGAACCCGCTCGAGCAGCGGGCCCATGTAGTTCTGGACATGCGCTTGCCCGGTCTTGACCTTGATCGACCGGTTCATCAGCGAGCCGATCGGCACCTTGTCGAGGAAGCCGCCATAGACCCCGATGATGGAGAGGTTGCCGCCGTTGCGGCAGGCCATGATCGCCTGACGCAATGCGATCGGCCGGTCCGTCTCGAGCATCAGCGACTGCTTGACGCGGTCATAGGCGTACTCTGTCCCATGCGCCTCCATGCCGACGGCATCGATGCAGGCGTCGGGGCCGCGCCCGCCGGTCATCTCCTTGAGCGCCTCATAGAGATCGTCGACTTCCTCATAGTTGAGCGTCTCGGCGCCGCCCTCCTCGCGCGCCATGCGCAAGCGGTAGGCAAAGCGGTCGATCGCGATCACGCGCTCGGCGCCGAGCAGGAAGGCGCTCTTGATCGCGAACTGGCCGACCGGGCCGCAACCCCAGACGGCGATCACGTCGCCCGGCTCGATATCGCAGTTCTCGGCCGCCATGTAGCCGGTTGGGAAGATGTCCGAGAGGAACAGCACCTGATCGTCGGAGAGACCGTTTGGAATCTTGATCGTCCCGACATCGGCGAAGGGCACGCGGGCATATTGCGCCTGGCCGCCGGCGAAGCCGCCGAGCATGTGCGAGTAGCCGAAGATGCCGGCCGGCGAATAGCCCCACATCTTCTCGGCCATCCACGCATTCGGATTGGTGTTCTCGCAGCACGAGTAGAGGTGGCTCTCGCAGGCGAAGCAGCTTCCGCACGAGATCGGGAAGGCGACGACGACGCGGTCGCCGGCCTTCAGCTTCTTAACGTCCTTGCCGATTTCGACGACCTCGCCCATGAACTCGTGCCCGAGGACATCGCCCCGCTCCATCGTCGGAATGAATCCGTTGTAGATGTGGAGATCGGAGCCGCAGATCGCGCTCGACGTGATCCTGACGATCGCGTCGTGGTCGTTAAGGATCTTCGGGTCGGGCACCTCTTCCACCCGCACCTTCTTCACGCCGTACCAGCAATTGGCCTTCATCGCTTTGTCCCTTTCTAGCGTGCGGGAAGCCGCCCGGGCGGCCGCGCCGCATGCGCGATGCGTCCGAGGGACGCCTCCGAGCGGATGATCTCGCCGGTTTCCATCACTCTTTTGAGGTTGCGCAGATCCTCCCGCATCTGCTGCGACGGCTCCTCGCCGAAGAGCATGGCGATCATCGCGCCGAGCCTGCCGCCGGGCGGGGTGTAGCGTATCTCGACATGGACCTCGGTGCCGCGTCCGCGCGGTCCCGGCTCGAAGCGTACCGTCCCGCTGTTCTCGACATCGGCTCCCTCGAGCGAGCGCCAGGAGATCCTCTCATTGGGCTTGTCCTCGGTGATCTCCGAGTCCCATTCGACGGTCATGCCGGCCGGCGCCCTGGCGCGCCAGTGCGAGCGCCTGTCGTCGATCACGCGCACCTCCCACAGGTGGCTCATGAAGCGCGGCAGGTTCTCGAAGTTGTGCCAGAAGCTGTAGACTTCCTCGGGCTTGCGGTTGATCGTGACCGCCTTGATGACATGGATGGGAGCGCCCAGCAGCGCCCGCGCCGGCGTCGGCTCGTCGGACTCGGTGAGCTTCTGCGCGCAGAACGTGTCGAGCGCGGCGATGCCGGCGACCGCCGCCGTGGCTGCGGCGACCCGGTCCCGATTCTTGTTGGGTGACGTGAGCGCAAGTCCCAGCAGCGACAGATCCATCGCATCGCCCGCGACGCGCGACCAGATCGCGGGCGCGGGATTGCGTTCGGTGAGCGCGCCGATGCCGGACGCGATCTCGCGCAAGCCGATGGTGCGCAGCAGGCCGGCGTGGTCGAACACGCCGATGAGTCTGCCGAAGGCGCGGGGCGCCATCACCTCCGCCAGCCCGAGGCCGATGCTGAACCAGCCCAGCCCCCGCGCCAGCCGCTCCGCATAGGCATGGGTTGCCGTGCCCGGAAACCATTGCTGGTCACCCTGTCGGCGCGATGCGCGCCTCCGCCGCATGCCACGCCGACTGCCGACTCGGTCCGCCAGTTGTACCGCCATGCTCATTTGCCTCCGTTGGATCAGCCGCGTCGAAGAATCCGCCCGGCTGAATCGATGGTGAGCATCACACCGCCGCAGGGGGCGCGGCGGAAACCCGCCCGGTAAAGGTTGTCTGCCGAACACCACCCGCAACAGCGGGTTCATTGCGCTCTTAAAATGAGCATGGGAACGATAGGACTAATACCGAGGGGTTCGTCTCGACCCGCCGTGTGCTGCCGATTACGGCGGCAAACGCGAGCGCTCCAGGCGAGCCGCGCCGCGGCGGATCGCCGCCGCCGCGAGCCCGCGCCTTCGCGACGATTGCGTCGAAAAATTCGAGCGGGTGGCGGCGCGCCGGTTTATGATGCCTGCGCTATGGAGGCGGTATGAGCAGCATCAGGCAGGCGCGGCTCCAGGACGCGCGGACGATCGGCCGCATCGAGGTCGAGACCTGGCGCTCGACTTATGCCGGCATGTTGCCCGACCGCGTACTGCTCGCCATGTCCACGGAGCGGCAGACGGCCTCCTGGGCGGGTTTTCTGCGCCACCGTCCCGGCGATGTCTTCGTCGCGGTGCAGCGCCCGCCGGAAGCGCGGGGCGAGACCCGGATCGTGGGCTTTGGTAATTGCGGGCCGCAGCGCGAGGGCGGCTTCGGCTTCGCGGGCGAGATCTATACGCTTTACGTTGCGCCCGAGGCGCAGGGGCTGGGATTGGGGCGGCAATTGCTGCTGGCGCTCTTCGCGCGGCTGGTCCATTGCGGCCACCGCTCGGCGCTGGTCTGGGTGGTGCGCGCCAACCCGGCGCGGTTCTTCTACGAGCGCCTCGGCGGCAAGCTGGTGCTGCATCGGCCGATTCCGGTCGGCGGCGCGCCGGTCGACGCGGTGGCCTATGGCTGGAAGGATCTGCGCGCCGTGCTCGACCGCCAGGCGCGCAGCGGCGCCAGCGACTCCTCCCCCTGAGAGGACAGGCGCTCACGGCGGAAATCGCCGGCGGTTGAGAGAGGTGCGCCGAAGAGTCTTCGCGCCCCTGCTCGAATCGCGGTATGTTGCGGCAAAAGCCGGCAAACGGCAAAGACGCCACAGGGAGGCCGCCGATGGTCCGCTCGCTTGAGCAGACGGCCATGCGCAAGGTCTATCTGCGCCTGTTGCCGTTTGCCATCCTGACTTATTTCCTCTGCTACCTTGACCGGATCAACGTCGGCTTCGCGGCGCTGACCATGAACAAGGACCTCGGGCTGACCGCCTCGACGTT
>DASVOY010000191.1:0-6585 GCA_036383115.1 Allostellaceae bacterium | reverse complement strand
GCGCGGGCGCCGAAATCGCTCTTCCGCCTGCATGAGAGCGACGGGCCGACGGCCTCGCCCGCCTTTCACGTCGCCTGCCGGCTAACGCGCACGCTCGGCGTGGCGCAGCAGCTGCTCGGCGATGCCGATCTCTACCTGCATCATTCCAAGGTCAACGTGAAGACCGCGATCGAGGGCTCGGTCTGGCCTTGGCACCAGGATTACGGCTCGTGGATGCGCGACGGCATCGCCGAGCCCAGCATGGCGACACTGATGATCGCGCTCGACGATGCGACCGAGTTCAATGGCTGCCTCTATTTCTTGCCGGGGAGCCACCGCGGCGGGCGAGCCGACCCGTATTTCGACACCTCGACCGCCTACAAGCTCTGGGCCGTGCCGCCGAACCGGATCCGAGAGATGATGGCCGCCTGCCCGCCGCCGGTCGCGGTGGCCGGAAAGGCGGGAATGGCGGCGATCTTCCACTGCAACCTCATGCATGCCTCCGGCCACAACCTCTCGGCCGAGGACCGCTGGCAGGCCTATTTCTGCTACAACACGGTGGCCAACCGGCCGCACGACGTGGAGAACCCGCGCCCAGACCACGTGCGCTCGCGCAACTGGACGCCGTTGACACCCGTGCCCGACGGCGCGCTGCGCGAAGCCGCCGTGATGGCTTGAGGCGTCGCGACGTCGTTCATGGCCGCGCATATCCTCCGGCTCTATCCCGCCCCGCCGCAGGAACTGCCGCTCGCAGGTGCCTATCTAGCGCACAATCTCCACCAGCTCGGCAGCGCGGCCGCGCCTTTCGTCTACGCCGATTTCGTCAGCAACCTCGACGGCCGCATCGCCGTCGACGACCCCCGCACCGGCGCGAGCCATGTGCCGGCGGCGCTGCGCAGCGACAATGATTTCCGCCTGCTGCTGGAATTGCAGGCGCAGGCGGATTGCGTGATCACCCATGGCGGCTATCTCCGCGCCATCGCCGACGGCCGCTTGGATGACATCCTGCAGGTGGGCACGCCCGACCTCGCGGCATGGCGCGAGGCCAACGGTCTGGCGCCGCAGCCCGCCATCGTGATCGCCAGCGCGAGCCTCGACTTCCCCATGCCGCTGTCGCTCGCGCGTCACGCGCAGCGCGTGCTGATCGCCACGGGCGAAGCCGCGCCCGCCGACAAGCTCGCTCCGCTCAAGGCGCAAGGCTACGACATCATCGCCGCCGGGAAGGGCAGGTGGGTCGAGGGCGCGCCGCTGACGAGCGCGCTTGCCAAGCTCGGATTCCGCAGCATCTTTCTCCTGGCCGGGCCGCGCATGCTCGAGACGATGCTGCGCGACGGCGTGCTATCGCGGCTCTATCTCACCATGGCGCACATCATCCTCGGCGGCGAGCGGTTCCACACGCTGATCTCCGGTCCCGAGCTGGGACCGGCCGGGCGCCTGCGCCTGTCCGCGCTCCATTACGACGCGATGCAGCCCGGGGGCAGCGGTCAATGGTTCGCGCAGTTCGAGCCGCTCCGGGAGAGCGGCTGATGGCCGCCGTGCCGCTCGCCGCCATGGAGTACGGCAGCGGATCGCCGCTGCTGATCCTGCACGGGTTGTTCGGCTCGGCGCGCAACTGGTCGTCGATCGCCCAGCGGCTGGCGGCGACGAACCGGGTCTTCGCCCTCGATGCGCGCAATCACGGCGCCTCGCCCTGGGCCGACACCATGACCTATGCCGACATGGTCGGCGATGTCTCGACGTTCCGGGGCGCGCACGGCCTCGGCCGCGTCGCCCTCATCGGCCACAGCATGGGCGGCAAGACCGCGATGCTCGTCGCGCTTCACCATGCGGATGCCGTCGAGCGCCTCGTCGTCGTCGACATCGCGCCGGTCTCCCATCCACCGGTGCTGGCGGCCTACACGCGCGCGATGATGGCGGTCGACCTCACCGGCGTGACGCGGCGCGCCGAGGTCGACCGGCAGCTTGCCGCCGTCATCCCCGACCCGGTCGAGCGCGCCTTCCTGCTACAGAACCTCGTCTTCGAGGAGGGCGGCGCGCGCTGGCGCCTCAACCTGCCGGTCATCGAGCGCTTCATGCCGGAGATTTCCGGCTTCCCCGATCTCCCCGCCGGCCTGTCCTTCGCGGGCCCGACCCTCTTCGTTGCCGGCGAGCGCTCGGGCTATGTGCGCCCGGAGCACGAGCCGACGATCAAGCGCCTCTTCCCTAACGCGCGCATCGCCCGCGTGCCCAACGCCGGGCATTGGCTGCACGCCGAGCGCGCGGACGCGTTCCTCGCGCTGGTGACGCCGTTCCTCGCTGGCGCTGCATAGCCTCGGCGGCCGGTCACGGCCAGCGCTCGGCCGCCACTGAACGTCCGGGTCACGGCCGCTGCGCCCGCTCCCGCGCCGCCGCCATGTCCTTCTCGCTGCGGAAGGTCATCACGGCGACCTTCATCGGGCGGAATTCGGGCAGCACGACGGCCATCTCGCCGTCGTGCTCGAGCAGCGAGACGTAGCGCGTCTCGGCGCCGAGCGTCGGCAGGTCGTAGAAGGTGAAGCGGCCGCTCGTCGGATCATATTTCATCAGCTGATCCGAATTCATCATGTTGGCCCAGACATTGTGGTTCCGGTCGACGGTGGCGTGGTAGGGGTATTGCACCGCCGCGTCGGGCACCGGCACCAGCGTCACCTGGCGCGTATGCGTGTCGATGCGCGCGAGGTTGCCGCCGAAGAAGTCGCACACCCAGACCACGTCGCCCTGCTTGTCGGCGCCCATGCGGCGCGGGCCCTGGCTCCACGGGACGGGCGTGTTGAAGTCGAGCCCGGCGAAGCCGTCATAGAGCTTCCTCTCCTCGGCGGTGAGGCCCTCCTTCTCCGACGCGACCGGCGGGATGTCGATGGCGAGCGCCTTGCCGGCGGCGACGTCGGTGGTGTCGACGATGTCGATGCCCATCTGCGCCCACCAGCCGTTGCCGTCGCGATCGGCGGCGACGCCGTAGGTGATGCCCGTGCCGTGCGGCGTCTTGAACCGTGGCGACTTGAATTCGCTGAAGGCCTGCGTGTCCGGATCGAAGCGCAGCGCGCCGTCGGGCGCCGACACCCAGACCTTGCCCTTGCCGTCGATGTCGAGGGTGACGGCGCCGCCCGTGCCCGACATGCTCGCCGGCGGCACGAAGACGTCGATCTTCTCGGTCCTGGGGTCGAGCCGCGCGAGCCCGCCATGATTGGGGATCGTGGTCGGGCCGACGTTGAACCAGAAATTGCCCTTGGCATCGCGCGTCAAGCCATGCGCCCCGGCGGCGAGGCCGTTCATGCCGGCGACCTTGAGCGTCTTGATCGCGCCGGTCCTGGCGTCGATCCGGCCGAGCGTGATCTCGCGGTTCGGGCTGTTGTTGGTGTACCAGAGATTGCCGTCGAGATCGGCCCATGCGTCATGGATGCCATGGCCGCCTTCGAGCCCCGAGGGCGCGCCCTGCGACCAGTCGCTGCCGTCGTTGACGACGTATTTCTCCGGCCCATCCAGCGCCGGCACGTCGTATTCGCGGAACACGACGCGCGCCGCCTCGCCGGAAGGGCGCGGCCTGAGCTTGATGCGCATCGAACTCTCGCCCGGCCCGCGCGCCCGCGCCAGATAGGCCGCCAGCTCCTTCTCGTGGAAGTCGATGATGGCATTGGCCGGCGCTTCCGTCTGGTAGATGCCGGCGACGTTGACGTGCTTCATCAAATCCATCACCGCCGTCCAGCCGGCCTCGTCGAAGCGGTGCTGCAGCACGTAGCTGGGCGTGTGGCAGCCGGAGCAGTTGTTGTGGACGAGCCGCTTCAGCCGTCGCTCCTCCGGCGTCGCCTCCGGCAAGGCGGCGAGGAGTTGATCGCCGGTCAGCTGCCGCACGACATCGGCGGCGGGCTGCAGCACGAAATCCTGCAGCCGCGTCGCGGCGAGGTCGAGCTCGGCGCGCGCCGGCTCGAAGCCGCGCGCCTGCGCCCAGACTCGATATTTCCCGGGCGGCAGCGCGGGGAAGTAGTAGCGCCCGTCCGCGTCGCTGAAGACCGTCGTGGTGATCGTGCCGCCTTCGGGTTTGGCGGAGACGGTGGCACCCGCCAGCGCCTCGCGCGGTGCGCCCGCGACGGTGCCGGCGAGCAGCACCTCGACCGAGTGAGCCGGGAGCGGTGCGCCGAGCGCGCCGAGGATCGCGAGCGCGCCGGTGAGCGCAAGACGTGTTGCCGAGGTCATGGCGTCTCCTCCCTCGCTAGTCCGGCTGGGTCGGGCCGGTCTTCGCGGCGGCGGGCGGCGCCGCGGCCGGTGCCGGCACCGTCGCCAGGTATCGGATGATGGCGTCGACCTGAGCGGGCCGCAGCTCGTACTGGAAGCCCGGCATGCGCTGCGAGCCGCCCAGGATGATGCCGCGCACCGCGTCTTCCCTGCCTGCGGCCGTTTCCTTGCTGAGCGCCGGGCCGTAGAGGCTGCTGGTCAGCGACGGCTTCATGTGGCAGATGCCGCAGGACTGCACGAAGAGCTGGCGCCCCTCGCGCTGCGTCGAGCCGGGCGGTATCTCGGCCGCGCGCGCCGACGCAGCCAATGCCGCGAACAAGGCGAGGGACGTCCAGGCGCCGCGCATCATCGCTTCCTCCCGCGCATCGTTATTCTTAGGCGTTGCCGAGCATCGTACGGCAGAGCGGAAGTTGTCGCAATTGGCGCGCATTTTATGCAAATCCAGGCAATTCCAAGGACTGTCTTAACGGGCTTCAGATAAAGTCTCCGTTCTGGCCGGGGGCTTCCGCACATGGCAGCACGCAATACTTCCAAGGCGCCGGCTGGCGCGCCTTCAGGCGCGGGCGGTGGCGACAATCGCCACAGCGCCTGGATCGTGCCCGCCTCGCTAGAGACGGCGGACGGGCGGCGCATCGACTGCACCGTGCTCGACGTGTCCTCGCGCGGCGCGCGGCTGGTCGCCTGGGAGCCTCTGGCCAAGGGCGAGATCGTGACGCTGCACTCGCCCGAGCTCGGCGATACGCGCGCGCGCGTCATGTGGGTCGGCGCCGACACCGTCGCGCTCGAGTTCCTGCAACATACCCAGATCGCCCAGCCCCGCGCGCTCGTCGTCGAAGACGACGAGGCCATGCGCGAGCTGCTGCGCCGAGCGCTCGAGCGCGCCGGCTTCGTGGTCGCCACCGCCATGGAAGGCCGCGAGGCGCTGAAGCTCTTCCGCCAGCGCCAGGTCGACTTGGCGGTCACCGACCTCAACATGCCGGAGATGGACGGCCTCGCCCTGATCGGCGAGCTGATGAGCCTCCAGCCGAGCGCGCGTATCGTCGTCATCACCGGCGCCGAGCGCGGCCTCGATCAGGCGCTCGCTTTCGGTGCCAAGGCCGTGCTGCGCAAGCCGGTGAGCCCTGCGGACCTCGTCCAGACGGTGCAACGGGTGCTCGCCGACAAGCCGTGACCTGGTGGCGCGTTCAGTGTTCGGCGGCGGAGCGGGTCTGCGAAGCCGCACCCGGCTCGGCTGCCGATTGTGCGCCGTGGCGCTCCAGGAACTCGAACATGTACTGGCTGTCCTCCTGCGCGACCCGGAATACCTTCTGGAAGAAGAAGTTGTTGGGCACGTGAAGCGCCGTGCCGCGCTCCTCGCGCAGCACCGTGAACATCAGGTTGCGGTCGACGACGCGGCCTTTGAGATTCTCGGGCAGGATCTCGACCGCCTCGCCGAGGCGGAAGGGGTGCCAGATGGTCAGGAACAGGCTCGCCGTGACGTTGCTCACCATCGTCCATGTCGCCAGGAAGCCGACGCCGATCAGCGTGATGACGCTGACGAGAAAGGTCCACAGCCCGGTGACGCCGATGCCCCAGATGTCGAGAATCACCAATCCGACGAGGAGCCACAGCAAGCCGCTCAGCGCTTGCGTCAACAGCGCCACGGTCTCGTAAGGCGGCCTGAACCGCGGCTCGATTCGCAGCAGCAGGCGCCGCAACAGGCGGCTGATGCTGAGGATGGCGACGGAGGCAGCGACGAGGATGACGAGAGTGACGAGCACCACGTGGAGACGGATGCCGTGCGCGGTCATCCACGCGGCCAGCTGCTGCGGCACAGGGGCCTCCCTCGGACGTTCAGGTTCGCCGGACGGCCGCATGCACGGCCTTCCTGCTCTTCATGCTAACAATCTAGGGCCACGCCACCTCGGGCGGCAGCGACATCAGGATGGCCTCGACGTTGCCGCCGGTCTTGAGGCCGACGAGGGTGCCGCGGTCGTAGAGCAGGTTGAACTCGACGTAGCGGCCGCGGCGCACGAGCTGATGGCGGCGCTGCTCCGGCGTCCAGGGCTGGAGCATGTGGCGGCGCACGATCGCGGGGTAGACGGCGAGGAAGGCCTCGCCCACGGCGCGGGTGAACGCGAAATCGCGCTCGGCGTCGCCGCTGTCGAGATAGTCGAAGAAGATGCCGCCGACGCCGCGCGGCTCGTTGCGGTGCTTGAGGAAGAAATACTCGTCGCACCACGCCTTGAAGCGCGGATAGTAGCTGGTGTCGTAAGCGTCGCACGCGATCTGCAGCGCGGCATGGAAGGAGCGCGTGTCGGTCTCGTCGGGATACGTCGGGGTCAGATCGGCGCCGCCGCCGAACCAGGCCTTGGTGGT
>DASVOY010000190.1:0-3282 GCA_036383115.1 Allostellaceae bacterium | reverse complement strand
CTTCACTGGCATCGCCGCCGCGATCTTCTGGTGGACCGGGCTCTACCGCGGCATCTGGCGCTACGCCTCGCTCCCTGACCTGCTGGCGCTGCTGCGCGCGGTGACCATCGTCGTGCTGGTGTTCTTCCCCGTGATGTTCGTCGTCACGCGGCTCGCCGAGATGCCGCGCTCGCTCGTCGGCATCGAGTGGCTGGTGCTGATGGCGCTCCTTGGCGGCCCGCGCTTCGCCTACCGTCTCTTCAAGGACCGCAGCCTCGGGCACATGCTCGATCGCGGCAACCGCTCCACCGCCATCCCGGTGCTGCTGATCGGCGCGCGCGACGGCGCCGCCATGTTCATCCGCGAGATGGCGAGCGATCCGGACCGGCTCTATCGCGTCGTCGGCATCGTCTCCGACAGCGGCTCGCGCGTCGGGCGCCAGCTCGGCGGCGTCCCCGTCCTGGGCACCCTCGACGATTTGCCGCAGGTGGTGGCGAGGCTCGACCAGCGCGACGAGCGGCCGCAGCGCCTCATCCTGTGCGCTCAGACGCTGCACGGCGCGACGGTGCGCCGTCTGCTCGACATGGCCGACGACCTCACCATCCCGGTGGCGCGGCTGCCGCGGCTGACCGAGTTCAAGCAGACCTTGGGCGAGGACGTGCCGACGATCGAGCCGATCGCGCTCGAGGATTTGCTCGGCCGCCCGCAGGCCGTGCTCGACCGCGTCGGAATGCGCGCGCTGGTTGCCGGGCGCCGCGTGCTGGTGACGGGTGCCGGCGGCACGATCGGCGCCGAGCTGGTGCGGCAAATCGCCGCCTACGAGCCCGCTAGCCTGGTGCTGCTCGATAACAACGAGTACGCGCTCTACAGCATCGACCGCGAGCTGGAGGAGCGCTATCGCCACCAGCCGCGGCTCGCCGTCATCGGCGACGTGCGCGAGCGCGGGCGCATCGAGCAGTTGATCGCCGCCGAGCGGCCCGAGCTCGTCTTCCACGCCGCCGCGCTCAAACACGTGCCGATGGTCGAGGCCAACCCGGTCGAGGGCGTGCTCACCAACGTCATCGGCACGCGCCATGTCGCCGAGGCATGCCGTGTCCACGGGGTGCGCGCCATGGTCATGATCTCGACCGACAAGGCGGTGAACCCCGCCAGCGTGATGGGCGCCAGCAAGCGCCTCGCCGAGAGCATCTGCCAGGCGCTCGACATCGTCGAGTCGCGCAAGCCCGGCGGCACGCGCTTCGTCACCGTGCGCTTCGGCAACGTGCTGGGATCGACGGGATCGGTGGTGCCGCTCTTCCAGCGCCAGCTCGCCGCGGGCGGCCCGCTCACCGTCACGCATCCGGAGATCACGCGCTTCTTCATGACCGTGCGCGAGGCGGTGGAGCTGGTGCTGCAGGCCTCGGCGCTCGCGGTCAAGGACGGCGAGGAGCGCGGCAAGATCTTCGTCCTCGACATGGGCGAGCCGGTGAAGATCGTCGATCTCGCACGCCAGATGATCCGTCTCGCCGGCTTCAAGCCGGACAAGGACGTCAACATCGAGTTCATCGGCCTGCGTCCGGGGGAGAAGTTGCAGGAGGAGCTGTTCTACGCCAACGAGCCGCTGGTGCCGACCGAGGCCGCGGCGATCCGCCTCGCCGCGCCGCGCACCATCGACCACACGATGCTGTCGCGCTCGCTGGACGAGCTCGCCGAGCATGCGCGCGAGCGACGGCAGGAGCGCATGCTTGCCCTCCTCGGCACGCTGGTGCCGGAATATGGCGCCGGCGCCGCGAGCGCGCCGCGCGCCGCGGGGGCATAGCGCGGCATGGACCGCCTCATCGATGGCTTCCGCCGGTTCCGTCAGGACTATTGGCGCGACAACCGCGAGATCTTCGAGGCGCTGGCGACGCGCGGCCAATCGCCCAGAGCCATGGTGATCGCCTGCTCGGATTCGCGCGTCGATCCCCAGATGATCTTTCAGACGGTACCCGGCGAGATTTTCGTCGTGCGCAACGTCGCCAACCTGGTGCCGCCCTACGCGCCGGACGCCGCCTATCACGGCACCAGCGCCGCGGTCGAATTCGCAGTGCGGGCGCTGCAGGTCCAGCACATCGTCGTGCTCGGCCATTCCGGCTGCGGCGGCGTCGACGCCCTGCTGCGCGGCGAGCGCGATGCCGACGACTTCGTCACCTCCTGGATGGACATCGCCGCCCCCGCGCGCGAGCGCGCTCGGCGCGCCGCCCTTGCCGCCGACGACACGCATCGGCTCTGCGAGCACGAGGCGATCAAGGTCTCGCTCACCAACCTCAACAGCTTTCCCTGGGTGCGCGAGCGCACCGAGAGCGGCAAGCTCGCCCTCCATGGCTGGCATTTCGACATCGAGCAAGGCGATCTGCGGCGGCTCGACGACACCGGAAGCTTCCGCTCGGTCTAGGCGCGGCCTTCCTCGACGAGCCGCTCGAGATACTTGCCGTAATCGGATTTGCTGTAGAGCTGGGCCAGCCGGAGCAATTGCTCGACGTCGATGAAGCCTTGGCGGAAGGCGACCTCCTCGACGCAGCCGATCTTCTGCCCGGTGCGCTTCTCCAGCGTGCGCACGAATTCCGACGCCTCGAGCAGCGATTCATGCGTGCCCGTGTCGAGCCAGGCGTAGCCGCGGCCGAGCCGCTCCACGGTGAGCTTGCCGGCGCGGAGATAAGCGCTGTTGAGATCTGTGATCTCCAACTCGCCGCGCGGCGAAGGCTTCAGGCTGGCGGCCAGCTTCACGACGTCCTTGTCGTAGAAATAGAGGCCGATCACCGCCCAGTCGGAGCGCGGCTTCTTCGGCTTCTCCTCGAGCGAGAGCGCCTTGCCCTGCCCGTCGAACTCGACGACGCCGTAGCGCTCGGGATCGCCGACGCGGTAGCCGAACACGGTGGCGCCGGGGCGCGCCGCCGAGCGCCGCATCATCTCGGTGAGCCCGTCGCCATGGACGAGGTTGTCGCCGAGCATGAGTACGCAGCCCTCGCCCGCCAGAAAGTCGCTTCCGATGATGAAGGCGTCGGGCAGCCCGCGCGGTGTGGGCTGCACCGCATAGCTGAGATTGACGCCCCATTGCCTGCCATCGCCGAGCAGCACCTGGAAGAGCGGCGCATCGCCCGGCGTGGTGATGAGAAGGATGTCGCGCACGCCGCCCAGCATCAGCGCGGACAACGGATAGAAGATCATCGGCTTGTCGTAGATCGGCAGCAGCTGCTTGTTGATCGCCAGCGTCGCCGGATGCAGGCGCGTGCCAGACACGCCGGCGAGGATTATGACCTTCATGCTTTCGTTCCGATCAGCTCG
>DASVOY010000189.1:0-11828 GCA_036383115.1 Allostellaceae bacterium | reverse complement strand
TCTATATCGATTGCCGCCGCCTCATCTCGTTCCCGCGCGCGCGCCGCCGGCTCATGGACCTCGCCGCCGATCTGATCGAGCGCACGGTGGGGCACGAATCGCTCGACGCCGTCGCCGGCGGCGAGACCGCCGGCATCCCCTTCGCCGCGTGGATCGCCGAGCGCCTGTCGCTGCCGATGCTCTATGTGCGCAAGAAGCCCAAGGGCTTCGGGCGCAACGCCCAGATCGAGGGCGAGATGGCCAAGGGCGCGCGCATCCTCCTGGTCGAGGACCTCGCCAGCGAAGGCAGCTCCAAGCTCAACTTCGTCCGCGCCATCCGCGACGCCGGCGGCGAGATCGGCCACAGCTTCGTCATCTTCAACTACGGCATCTTCCCCAAGAGCATGGCGAGCCTCGAAGCCGAGCGCGTCCAGCTGCATTGGCTCGCGACCTGGTGGGACGTGCTGCGCGTCGCTCAGCAGCTCGGCTACTTCACGCCCGAGCAATTCACCGCGGTCAAGGCGTTCCTGGAGGATCCCGACGGCTGGTCGGCGGCGCGCGGCGGCGCGTCCTGAGCGTCGCGGGCCCCGGGGTGCATCACGGCTTCATCGGCGAGGTCGCGCACCTCATCGATCAATACGGCTATCTCGCCGTTTCGCTCGGCATCCTGCTCGAGGATTTCGGCTTGCCCACGCCGGGCGAGACTTTGCTCGTCACCGGCGCGATCCTCGCCTCGGGCGGCGTGCTCAACATCTACATCCTGCTGCCGCTCGCCTGGGCCGGCGCGGTGATCGGCGACAATATCGGCTACGTCATCGGCCGCACCGGCGGCCATCGCCTCCTGGTGCACTACGGCGGGCGCATCGGCATCACCCATGCCCGCCTCAAGAAGGTCGAGGACTTCTTCGAGCACTATGGCGGCTGGGTCATCGTCTTCGCCCGCTTCGTTCTCGTGCTGCGCCAGTTCAACGGCATCGTCGCCGGCACGCTGGAGATGCACTGGCTGCATTTTACCATGCTCAACGCGTTCGGCGCCGCGCTCTGGGTCGGGTTCTGGGGCATGCTCGCCTTCTGGCTCGGCAAGGGCGTCCTCGTCTATCTCGACGAGCTGCATGCGCTGGCGCCGGCGATCCTCGCGGTCGTCATCATCGTCGTGGTCGGCGGCGCCGTCTATCTCTGGTGGCGGTACCGCCGCCGGCGCAAGCGCCGCCGGGTCTGATCCTCGGCGGAACGTCAGGTGCCGCCGAGCACGTCGCCGAACAGGACCCAGCCGTCGCCTTCGAACCGGACCAGCTGCATCTGGCTGACCGGGAAGTAGTTGCTCGGGCTGGTGTTGACCTTGATCCCCGGCAGCAGCATCGGCAGCTCCAGGTCCTTGATGTTCGCCGCCTGCCTCATGAAGTTCTCGCGCGACAGATCGTTACCGCACTGCTTCAGCACCTGCACCAGCGTCATGGCGATGTTGAAGCCGGAGTAGGTGCCGCCGTCGGCCGTATCCACATTCGGCAGGCGCTGCTTCATGAACGCGAGATACTGCTGCATGCCCGCGTCGTCCTTCCAGCGCGGGTCGGTCGCGTCCTTCTGATAGTGCGCGGAGATGATGCCCTGCGCGCGCTCGAACCCGGCGGGCTTCATCACGGCGCCGGTGGACGAGCCGACGCTGTTGAGGAGGTGGACGGGTCGCCAGCCGATGTCATAGACCTTGCGCACGGCCTGCGCCGCGAATTTGGGCGTCGTCACGTCGAAGAAGACATCGGCGTCTGAGGACCGCAAGGTGACGATCTGGGAATCGATGGTCGGATCGGTGATCTCGTAGCTCGCCTCGGCGATGATCAGCTTGTCGGCGCGGTCGCCGAGTCCGTCCTTGAAGCCCTTGACGTAGTCCTTTCCGTAATCGTCGTTCTGGTAGAGGATGGCGATCTTCGCCTCCGGGAGGTTTGCCCGGATGTACTTGGCGTAGATGCGCCCTTCGGTCTGATAGTTCGGCTGCCAGCCCATGGTCCAGGGAAAATGCTCCGGGTCGCCCCATTTGGTCGCGCCGGTGGAGAGGAAGATGTGCGGCACCTTCTTCTGGTTCATGTATTTGTGGATCGACGAGTTGGCCGCGGTGCCGAGCGAGCCGACGATGGCGAAGACCTGCTCGTCCTCGACCAGGCGCCGCGTCTGCTCCACCGTCCGGGGCGGGCTGTAGCCGTCGTCGAGCGAGATGAGATTGATCGTGCGCCCGTTCACGCCGCCTTGCTCGTTGAGCATCTTGATGTAGGCGATCTCGGCGAGCCCGACCGATCCATAGGCCGAGGCGGGGCCGCTATAGGGCATGGTCTGGCCGATCTTGATTTCAGTGTCGGTGACGCCCGGACCGTACTTCCTCTCGGCCGCCTTCGGTGCGGCGGCGACCAGCAGAAAAGCCATGGCAAGCGCGGCCGCCAGCTTCCCCGGCGACGCGCTGAACGGCGCGTACGACATGACATGCCTCCCTCGGCCTGCCCGTCCGTCACTCAATTCTGCTACGCTGACCTGCCTTGGTGCGGGGGCAAGCTCGAGCCGACTGTACACCCGCCACGCCGTTGGACAAAGGGCGCGCGTTGGCGCCGGGTACCTTCTGCAGATCTTGACGCCGCGCAGGCGGCGAGAACGCCACCGCCCGTCGCTCAGCGGCAATCGAAAACGGCGATGCTGCGGTCGTCGCCCTTGGGCGTGACATCGCGCAAGCTCGCGTTGCGGCCGAGATTGGCGCAGTAGAGCGACGCCTGACGCGCCGCTTCGGCGGCCCCGCCATTGTCGAATTCGAACGTCACCGCGTCGCCCGTCGCGTTCACCGCCTTGAGCGGCGCTGTCGCGCTGCACGCCGCAACTAGGCCCAGGAGCGACAGCAAGAGCAGACGCATGCGTGATGGCGGCAGATCAGGCGAAGCGCGCGCTCGCCTCGCCGAGCCCGGCGAAGCTGACCGTCACGGTATCGCCGGGTTTGGGCCATTGCGTGGCGACGACGCTGCCGGTGAGCACGATCATGCCGCGCCGCAGCGGCCGGCCGCGTCCGGCCACCGTGTTGGCGACCCAGGCCAGCGCATGGAAGGGATGGCCGTTCATGACGTCGCGGCCGTGACCGCGGCCGATCTCGGCGCCGTTGATCGCCATGGCGCCGGGGATCGCCGCGAGGTCGATGTCGCGCCAAGCCGTGACCGCGGGCCCGAGCACAGCGCCGGCGTTCCAGGCGTTGTTGGCGATGAGCCCGCGGGAGCCCACCTGCTTGTAGGCATCGCAGCCATGGTCCTCGATGAGCTCGATCGCGGGCAGGCAGGCCTCGACCGCGCCGGCGACGTCCTGGCGCGTGTAGGGCCGCTCCCGCGCCGGCAGATCGGATCCCAGCCTGACCGCGATCTCGCATTCGACGGCGATGCGGCCGTAATCACCGTGGCGCAGGCTTGCCGGCGAGCGATGGACGGTCTTGGCGAAGATGGCGCCGGCCATCGGCCGGTCGATCGCCATGAGCTGCTGCATCACCGGCGTGGTGATGGCGATCTTGTATCCCGCGATCGGTCCGCGCTCGGGCACGAACAGCGCCTGCAGCGCCTCCTGCATGGCATAGGCCTCGTCGAGGCTGGCGTCGCGGATCTCCGGCGGCGTCGGCGCCGGCGGCAGCGGCTTCTTGCCGCGATGGATGTCGTAATAGAACCGGGCGGCGCGCTCGATGCGGCCGGGATCGCTGCTCATGTCGTGCCTCGGCGTTTGCGGAGCCGCATCATGGGGCCGCGGCCGGCGGCGCCGCAAGGCCTTGATGCCGGCGCGGCGGCGGGCTACCAGAGCGCATCGCTTCGGGAGGAAGAACCGCCATGCGCCGCTATCGGATCGCCGCCATCCCCGCCGACGGCATCGGCAAGGAAGTGATCCCGGCCGGCCTCGCCGTGCTCGAGGCGCTGGCGGCGCGGGACGGCGGGTTCCGCCTCGAGGTCGAGCATTTCCCCTGGGGCTCGGACTATTACCGCCAACACGGCCGCATGATGGCCGAGGACGGGCTCGACGCGCTGCGGCGCTGCGACGCGATCTTCTTCGGTGCGGTGGGCGACCCGGAGATTCCCGACCACGTCACGCTCTGGGGCTTGCGCCTGCCGATCTGCCAGGGCTTCGACCAGTACGCCAATGTCCGGCCGGCGCGGGTGCTGCCGGGCATCACGCCGCCGCTGCGCAACTGCGCGCCCGGCGACCTCGACTGGGTGATCGTGCGCGAGAACAGCGAGGGCGAATATGCCGGCAATGGCGGGCGCGTCCATCGCGGGCTGCCGGAGGAAGTGGCGACCGAGACCTCGGTCTTCACCCGCACCGGCGTGCAGCGCGTCATGCGCTTCGCCTTCGACCTGGCGCAGCACCGGCCGCGGCGGCAGCTCACCGTCGTCACCAAGTCCAACGCCCAGCGCCACGGCATGGTGATGTGGGACGAGATCGCTGCCGAGGTGGCGAAGGACTTTCCCGATGTCCGCTGGGGCCGCGAGCTGGTCGACGCCATGACCACGCGCATGGTGCTGAAGCCCAGGAGCATCGACGTCGTCGTCGCCACCAACCTGCACGCCGATATCCTGAGCGACCTCGCCGCGGCCCTCGCCGGCAGCCTCGGCATCGCCCCCACCGCCAACCTCAATCCCGAGCGCCGCTTCCCCTCGATGTTCGAGCCGATCCACGGCTCCGCCTTCGACATCGCCGGCAAGGGCGTCGCCAACCCCATCGCGACGTTCTGGACCGCGTCGATGATGCTGGAGCATCTGGGAGAGCGAGAGGCGGCAGCGCGGCTGATGATGGCGATTGAGCGCGTCACCGCCACGCCTTCGCTCCACACGCCCGACCTCGGCGGCAAGGCGACGACAGCGCAGGTCACCGAAGCGGTGTGCGACGCGCTGCGCAGCGCCAATGTTTGAGGGCATGTACGCATAAACGAGGCAAGGACTCGCCCACCGAACATAGACAATCGATCCGAATGCCCTGGTGAACGACGTCCCGGAATGGCTCCGAACGGCCTCGCCGGCTGTTGCACCGCTGCTGTCTGGGGTTCATCCGATCAGGCGCGGATACGCCGCAACCGCCGCCGATGACCCGGCGGTTCGAACGTTCAGTCCGGGCGATTCGTCTGGTTCAGCTGCGTCACCACAAGTGCCGCGACGCTGGAGCTGCGGACTTGACGAAGGCTTGGAATTGCCGCCGCACTGGACACCTTCGATCAGGGCTGCGGCCGTGGCGTGCTCGCGACGCTCGGCGGAAGGATCGGGTAAGTCGTCTTCGGTTGTTCGCCCGTCAAACTGTCGAGGAAGGCCGTAATTTTGGCGACGTCGTCTCCGGTCAGCTGAATGCCCAGCTGACTCGCTCCCATGACCGCCACCGCCTGACGCAGATCCCAGGCTTGCCCGGTGTGGAAATAGGGCGCAGTCAGGGCAATGTTCCGGAGCGTCGGGACCTTGAACACATATTCGTCGCTCGCGGTCTTCGTAACCATGAAGCGGCCCTTGTCGGCGGCCGGCAGGAACTCGGCACCCGGCTTCTCGACCACGCCGAACGGGGCGTACATGCCGCCGCCGACATTGATGCCGTTGTGGCAGCTCGAGCATCCCTTATCAATAAACGCGGCCAGGCCCGCCTTCTGTGCGGGCGAAAGCGCGTTCTCCTCGCCCCTGAGAAAGCGGTCGAACGTCGCGTTGGGCGTGATCAGCGTCGCCTCGAACAGCGCGATCGCCTTCTGCGCATTAGCAAGCGTGATCGGGTCCGGCTCGCCCGGGAACGCCTGGGCGAACGCGACGCCATAGCCCGGAATGCCTTTCAGCTGCTCGGCCACATGCGTCTCGGGCGACGCCATCTCGACCGGATTGACCATTGGTCCGCCGGCTTGCTGTTCGAGGTCTTTGGCCCGGCCGTCCCAGAACTGCGCCTTGTTGAATACCGCATTGAAAACGGTGGGAGCATTGCGCCCGCCATGCTGCCAGCGATGGCCGATGGATGTGGGTTCGGCGTCGGCGCCACCGAGCCCGATATTGTGGCACGAGCTGCAGCTGATGGCATGGCTCGCCGACAGGCGCGGATCGAAGTACAGCATCTTGCCGAGTTCGACCTTGGCGGGCGTCGCCGGGTTGCCGGGCAGCTCCGGCGGGGTGGTCGGGATCGGTTGGAATTGCTGCCGCGCCCTGGTCAGCAGATCGTCCTGTGCAAGCGCGGCAGGGGGAACGAAACCGACGACGAGGGACAGCAAAGCGAGGGCGGTGTTCCTGACCATGGCGACCTTCCTTGCTCGAGCCGGAAGGTGCTGCCGCGCACCATGCGTTCCCAGGATCTTGCAGGCAGATGACAAGGTCAATTGCTTTCTGATCGAACATGATGCACCTGCTTCCGAGGCGCTCTGGGCGCAGAACACGTCACTTGGTCCTTATCGCTGCCAGCAGCTGCCGGCTTTGGAGCGGCCTCGAATGTCCGCTTCCGGCACGACATTGCTTGCCCTTCGCCCTCCGCTCGCTGCCGGTGATCAAGGCGGCAATTCTGGAGGCGACGGGATATGGCGAGGCGGCGATAGAAGTGAAACTCGGGCGCGCCAGCTCTTCGTCACCATGGTGAACAGCAGACTCGTTGGCGGCAACAATGCCGCGCGCGTGGACGAGGCCACCGCGATTTCGTCCGCCGTAGCGCAAGCGATGGCGGCCAAGCCCGAGTTTGACGACGCAGAGACACTTCATGTGGATCACGTCAGGCGCGACAAGCAGGGCGCAGGCGCGCAGACGGTCCATGCCATCGACGTCCGCAAGGACCCGCAGGGCAAGTTCAGGTACCATGTGAGCTGACCCGGCCGGCACACCGGCACTGGCGCGCGGCATGAAGGCCGCCGCCCGATTCTCACACCGCAACGTCGTCCGCCTCGAACGCTTCTGTGGCTCAACTGTCTACCGACGTCCGACCTGTCTTCACCATCCGCGGCCTGACGAAGTTTATCGGACCGGAGGGGTTGAGGTTCACGCGTTACGCGGCGTCGACCTCTTTGAAGGCGAACTGGTGGTGAATGCACCCGCTATTGCGGCGCGCCCGCCAAGCTCTCCGAGCAGCGCGGTGGCTTCGCGGAGGTGCTGGCAGTCGGCACCCTCGGCGATCCGTCCGCATGCCCGCGCGAGCAGCGCCACCGCTTCGCCGGGCTTGCCTCGGCGGGCCCAAAGCGACGCAAGGGCAACGCCGGCGCGTAACTCGAACATGGCCGACCCTTGCGCGCGGGCACCACGAAGGGCATGGCCAAAAGACCACTCGGCGGCGTCCACCGCGCGCTCGTCGCTGGCCAACGCGATGCTTCCCTTGAGACACCAGAGCTCGGCATCGTGCGCACGCTCGCCGGTGCGCTCCGCCGTAGCGAGTGCATCATCGATCGTGCGGAGGGCATCGTCGAAGCGCCGGGCGGCAGCCAGTGCCTCGGCGCGGAGACCGAGAAGCATCGGGCGGTAGACCAGAACCCGCATGCGCTCGGACATGCCGATCGCTTCGTCTATTTTAGCAAGGGCCGCCGGCGCGTCGCCGCCGGCCAGCAGCGCCGGGCATTCGAAGGACAGGCCCCACGCCAGCCAATGCGGCAGATTGTGATCACGTCCCAACGCCTGCAGCTGGAGCGCGTGCTCGCAGAGCGCGACCGCGTCGCCGGCGCGGAAAGCGAAAAGGCTGGCATAAAAAAGCGCGTACCCCATCGTGTTGCGATGGTTCAGGCGCGCGGCATGCGCAGTCGTCTCAGCCATCATTTCCGCGGCGCGGCGGAGATCGCCGAGGTGCCACAGCGCCACGGCGCAATGGCACATCGCCGCCACGCCGATATCGTGAATGTAGCGCCAGGCGAGCGGCGCATGCCGCTCGGCGTCGTAGTGCCGCACCGCGGACTCGCCATGGCGTGCGGCCGCGGCGAAGTCGCCGCGCGCGTTGTACGAGGCGGCGACCATCCGGTGGCCGATGCACAGCGCGAGCGGTTCGCCGGAGGCCTGCGCCCACTTCAGGAACTCGCGCCCGACGTCCAGCCCCTTTTCGAAGGCGGCGAGATTGTAGTAGGAGACGAACAATCCGGAGAGAATGGCGTCCTGCCGGCTCCGATCGCCGGTCGCGCGAATGAGCTCACGTCCACGCTCGTAGGCGCTCACCGTCTGCTCCGCGGCATAGCCGTGCGTCGCGATCAGCGCCGTGCCCAACATGCTCAAGAGCTCGAGTTCCTGCCGGTCACGGGCCTCGCCGCGCGGCCAGGTCTCGACGAGATCGAGCGCCCTGCGCAAATGCGCGGCAGCTTCGAAATTGGCGGATCGCGTCAGCGCGATCTGGCCGGCCTTCAGCCACCATCGCACCGCCTCCACCGCTTGCCCGGCCTCGCCGAAGTGGTCGGCGACGAGCTCGGGCTGCCCGTCGGCGACCACCGGCTGCGCGCTGTATACCTCTGCGATGCGCGCATGGAGTTGTTGGCGGCGGCTGCGCAGCATGGTGCCATAGGCGACATCGCGTACCAGCGCGTGCTTGAAGGTATAGAGCGCACTCGGCAGCTCGCCGCGACGGAAGACGAGTTCCGATCGCGTGAGTTCGTCGAGCGCGTTGCGCAGCCTGTGTTCCGGAAGATCGGCAACGGCGCTGAGCAGCGAATAAGTGAACTCCCGACCGATCGCTGCCCCGATCTGGGCCACCTCGCGTGCTGAGGCGTGACGGTCGAGCCGCGCCAGCAGCGATGCGTGCAGCGTTGCCGGTATGGCGGCCGGCTGCACTCCCCCCACGAGCACATACCCTCCCGCGTCCTCGCGCATGAGGCCGCTTTCGAGCATTGCTTTCGTCAGCTCCTCGATGAACAGCGGCACTCCATCTGCGCGGTCGAGGATCTGGTCCAGCATCGCCTTCGGCAGAGCCTTCCCCTTCGTCACCATCTGGACGAGGGCCGCGCCGTCATGCTGGTCGAGGCGGTTCAGCGACACCGTGGTCACGTGGGCATAAGCCGGCCAAGGCGCCGTGAACTCCGGCCGCGCCGTGAGCACGACGAGGATGCGCCAGCGCGATGCTCGCTCGACGATGAGAGTGAGCATTTCCAGCGATGTCGGGTCGAGCCAGTGGACGTCCTCGAAGACCATGAGCACCGGTTGCTGTTCGGTGAGGCGCTGAAGCTGCCGCAGCAAAGCTTCAAGTGTCCTTTCCTTGCGCCGTTGCGGGGTCGGATCCGGCGAGGGACCGTGATGGCCCCGCGGCAGCGACAGCAATTCGGCGAGCACCTCGACATCCGCATCATCCGCGTGCGTCTCAGCCAACAGCGCCTCGAGCTTCTGACGCTTGTGCGTCGGCGGATCGTCAGGGGCAAAACCCGCGGCGCGGGCAATCTGATTGATCACCGGGAACAGCGTGCTCGACGCATCGTGCTGCGTGCTGGCGTGGCTGAGACGCGTGTGCGGCTCCTCTGCCACCCGATAATTGAGGGCGCGGTTCAGGCGCGACTTGCCGATCCCGGGCTCGCCGCTCAGCAGCACGACGCGGCCCTCGCCCGCCACCGCTTTCCGCCAGCGACGCAGCAGCAGCTCCAGTTCCTCCTCGCGTCCGACGAGAGGCGTCAGCGGTCGCTCGTGCTGCGCGGTGAAGCGGCTGCGCACGTTGCTCGTCCACAGGATCCGATAGGCCTGCACCGGCTCGGAAAAGCCTTTCAGCTCGACACGGCCCAAATCGTCGTATTCGAAGTGCCGACCGACGAGCCGCCGCGTGCGCCCGCAGACGACAACCGTGCCCGGCGCCGCGAATGCCTGCAGGCGCGCCGCCAGATTGAGCGCCTCGCCCACGCCGCCCCGGCCGGTTCCCGCCCCGCCCAGGACGTCGCCGACGACGACCAGTCCCGTGGCGATGCCGATGCGCACCTGCAATCGCGCCTCGAGCGCGGTCTTCACGTCGGTCACCGCCTCGACGAGTGCCAACCCGGTGCGTGCGGCGCGCTCGGCATCGTCCTCATGGGCATGCGGATACCCGAAATAGGCGAGCACCCCGTCGCCGATATATTGCGCGACGAAGCCGCCGAAGCAGGCGACGGTGTCGGCGGCGCTCGTCTGGTAGGCGGCGATGACCTCGCGCAGATCCTCGGGATCGAGACGCCGCGACAAGGGTGTCGAGTCGACCAGGTCGCAGAACAGGACCGTCACCTGCCGATGCTCGGCCGCGGCGGCGCGCGTGGTGTCGGCACCGTCCGCGAGCGGCGGACCGCCGAGCGGCGCGCCGCAGTTGCCGCAGAAATTCTTCGTCGGCGGGTTGCCGACGCCGCACGCCCCGCAATCGACGGGCGCGGGCGCACCGCAGTCGCCGCAGAATCGGTTGCCCTCCGGGATGCCGTTCCCGCAGCGCAGGCACTCCATGGTCGTCTCCATGCGCGGCCGGAATTTCAGACTAGCGTAAGGCCGAACTCCTCGACACGCCAACAGGCGACATCAAGGTCGCGACCGCGGCAGCGTTGCGATGGACGCTGCGCTCGTCAAGAGCCCATCGCAAGAAAGCTGGACGCTGCGGTTGCCAGTACTACACCGAGCGGCTACGTAAGTCCGCTTCTGGCAGATACTGTTGCAAAACTCCGGTGGCCCACGCCACGGCGCAGCATTGGAATCGGGCGGGCCGTGCCGCTGGATTATCGTTGCACCAGCAGAGCCGTTCACGAATCAAACTTGCGTCGCGATCGGTCCAAAATAGTTTAGTAACAGTATCGGCACTTCTGCAACGTTGCTTACCCTTCGCCCTTGGTCGGCGTTTGGATGGATTGCGGACATCCGGCTCGACCTTGTGGTTTATGATTAGACGCCCCAGAACGGCGGCTATTGCCCTCCGCGGTGCGGCCCCACCCTGCCCCTTGCGCGCTCCGCGTATCACGGGCGCCTGACTCGCGCCGTTAAATCCTGCATCTCCGCCCGATCACGTGCGTCCTAAGAGCGGTTGGCGGCGCGTCCCTGGTCTGCTACGCATGCCGGCCGGTGCTCGGCGGGCGAAGCGGGGGTAGCGGATGCGGGTTGCGATCATCGGCCAGCAGGCTTTCGGCAGGGCGGTGCTCGACGCCTTCATCGCGCGTGGCGATGAGGTCGCCGGCGTCTTCGTCGCGCCGGACGCGCCGGGGAGCCGGCCCGATCCGTTGCGCGCCGCCGCCGAGGAGAAAGGCGTGCCGGTCTTCGCGGTCGAGCGCTACGGCGCGCCCGAGGCGGTCGAGGCGCTCCGCCGGCTCGACGTCGATCTCGGCATCATGGCCTATGTCACCGCCTTCGTGCCGCAGGCCTTCAGCGGCGTGCCGCGGCACGGCACGATCCAGTTCCACCCTTCGCTGCTGCCGCTGCATCGCGGCCCCTCCTCGCTCAACTGGGCGGTGATTCTCGGGCGCACGCGCACGGGGCTCAGCATCTTCCGCCCGGTCGCCGGCCTCGACGAGGGGCCGGTCATCCTGCAGAAGGAGGTGACGATCGCACCCGACGACACCGTCGGCAGCCTCTATTTCGACAAGATCTTCCCGCTCGGCGTCGCGGCGCTCATCGAGGCCGCCGACTTCGTCGTTTCCGGCAGGGCGCAGGAGCAGAAGCAGGACGAGAGCCGGGCCACCTATGAGGGCTGGGTGCACCAGGGAGAGTCGCGCATCAATTGGGCGAACCACGTCGATATCGTCTACAACCTCATCCGCGGCTGCAACCCCGCGCCCGGCGCGTGGACCACCATCGGCGGCCACCGGCTTCATCTCTTCGATTCGCGCAAGCGCATCGCCGGCACCTTCGCGCAAGTGAAGGGGCTGCGTCCCGGGCAGGTGACGGCGACGAGCGCCGCGAGCTTCACTGTCCACGCCCAAGGCGGCTTCATCGAGGTGCTGCGCTGCCGCTTCG
>DASVOY010000188.1:0-2320 GCA_036383115.1 Allostellaceae bacterium | reverse complement strand
CGACCATTCCTCGGCGGCAACGCCCTCGGGCGTTGCCATGAAATCGGCGTAGGTCTTGGCCTCGGCGCAGAGCAGGCCCGCCAATGTCCCGGGCTTCTGCGCCCAGGGATCGGCAGGCGGCGCGTTCCTGTCGTAAAGCCCAAAGGGCGCGATCAGCACGAGGCGCCGCACCAGCGCCGGCGACATCGCCGCCACTTCCGCCGCGAGCGCGCCGCCGACCGACGCGCCGATGAGATCGGCGCCCCCCATCCCCGCCCCCTCGAGCAGGTCGAGCGTCGCCGCGATCCAGTCGATGAGGGTATCGATCCGGTCAGGCCCGGCCGCTCCGGGAAATCCCGGAAGCGACGGCGCGACCACGCGGCGGTGCTCCGCCAGCCGGTCGAGGAACGGCGTCCAGCGCGGCAGGCCGCCGAAACCCGCGAGGTAGAAGACCGGGCTGCCGCTGCCTTTTTCCCACACCCGGCACGGCAAGTCGTTGACCTCGACACTGCGCTCCTTCACCCCGCTCATTCCGCGGCCTCCCGTGCCGGCGCTTGCGGCACCGCGCGCGCTGGCTTGGGCAGCGGCTTCGGCCACCAGCGGTCCTCCCACTCCTTCTCGAAGAGGTCGCGGAGCTGCGGCAGCACCCGCTCGGCGAAGAGCCGCGTATTGTGGTTGGCGAGGTCGCGGCCCATGTTGCCGAATTGCAGCAGCAGCATGAGGTGCCCGACATTGAGGTCCGTCGCCACCTCGCGCAGCTGTGCCGCCACCTCGTCGGGCGAGCCGATGATGACGAAGCCTTTGGCCAGGATCTCGTCCCAGGTCGCGCCGCCCGACATGGTCGCGGCGCGCTGCGAGGCCAGCGCCACCTGCGAGGTGATGCGCGCACGCTGCGTCGCCTCGCTGTTGTAGCCGGGCGGGTTGACGTAGCGGCTGTCGACATGGAGGCAGCGGCCGTAGAAATACTCGGCCGGCTCCTTGTAGAGCCGCTCCGCCTCCGCGCGCGTCTCGGCGACGCCGACGAATTGCAGGAAGCCCGCGCGGTAAGGATTGCGGTCCTTGCCGAGCCGCTCCATCTCGCGCCAGAACCCCATCATGGTCTCGCGCCCGGCCTTGTAGCCGAAATAGGAGAGATAGCAGTAGACGTAGTCCATCGCCGCGCACCACTGCCAGGTCTCGACCGAGCCGCCGCCGGGGATCCAGATCGGCGGATGCGGCTGCTGCAGGGGGCGCGGCCAGGGATTGACGTAGCGCAGCTGGTTGAAGCGGCCGTTGAAGGCGAAGGTCTCGCGCCGCGTCCACGCCTGGACGACGAGGTCGTGCGCCTCGAGGTAGCGGGCGCGCAACGTGCTCGGGTTCTGGCCGTAGGCGAAGCAGGTGTCCATCGGCGTGCCCACGGGGAAACCCGCGATGAGCCGCCCGCCGGAGATGCAGTCGATCATCGCCATCTCCTCGGCGACGCGGGTCGGCGGGTTATAGAGCGCGAGCGAATTGCCGAGGATGCAGATAGCGGCGTCGGTGGTGCGCCGCGCCAGCGCCGAGGCGATGAGGTTGGGCGACGGCATCAGCCCGTAGCCGTTGGCATGGTGCTCGTTGACGCAGATCGCGTCGAACCCCGCCGCAGCGGCGTATTCGAGCTCATCCATGAACTCGTTGTAGAGGCGATGCGCGACCGCCGGGTCGAACAGGTTCTGGTCGATGTCCACCCACACCGAGTTGTGACGCTGCCGGAAATCGTCCGGCAGGCGGGTATAGGGCATGAGGTGGAACCACAGCAGCTTCATGACCGTCTCCTCCCTCGGCGCGGCTTTTGCCCAATGTTCCGGTGAATCCCCGGCCAGTGCAACAGGTTCCGGAGGTGCCGTGCTTGACCTCGGGCGCCTCCACACCGCTTAATCCCCCGAAATCGGGAGGAGCCATCATGCCTTACGACCTCAAGATCGCCGGCGGCAGCATCATCGATGGCAGCGGCAAGCCGCGCTACCGGGGCGATGTCGGCATCGCCGGTGGCAAGGTCGTGGCGCTCGGCCAGGCACCGGATGAGGCGCGCGAGACCATCGACGCCGCGGGCCGTGTCGTCTGCCCGGGCTTCGTCGACATCCACACGCATTACGACGCGCAGGTGCTGTGGGACCGCATGCTGTCCATCTCGCCCTGGCATGGCGTGACCACGGTCGTCATGGGCAATTGCGGCTTCGGCGTCGCGCCGACGCGCGCGTCGCAGCGCGATCTCATCATCCGCAAGCTCGAGAAGGTCGAGGGCATGAGCGTCGCCGCGCTGCATGCGGGCATGGGCGAGGAGTGGGGCTTCGAGGGGTTCCCGCAATATCTCGACACGATC
>DASVOY010000187.1:0-1824 GCA_036383115.1 Allostellaceae bacterium | reverse complement strand
GCTCAAGCTGGTCACCGGCGGGCTGCGCATCGGCGTCTCGGCGCGCCTGGCCAAGACCGCGGTGGCGGCGCTCGGCGGCAAGGAGGCCGACGAGGTCGAGCTGATCTGGCCCGCGCTCGCGCCGCCCTATACCGAGCTGTTCGCCTGGCTCGAGGGCCGCGCCGAGAAGCCCGTCGCCGCCCATGCGGCGCCGTTCCGGCCCGTCATGCTGGCGCACGCAATCGAGGAGGCGGAGCTTGCCGCGCTCGATCCCGCCGAATTTTCCGCCGAATGGAAATGGGACGGCATCCGCGTGCAGGCGGTGGCGGCGCCGCGCGCCGACGGGCATTTCACCACCCGGCTCTATTCGCGCACCGGCGAGGACATCTCGAAGAGCTTTCCGGATCTCGCCGGCGCGTTGCGCTTCGACGGCGCGCTCGACGGCGAGCTTTTGATCATGCGGGAGGGCCGCGTGCAGTCGTTCAACGTGCTGCAGCAGCGGCTCAACCGCAAGACCGTGACCGACAAGCTGATGGCGGACTTCCCCGCCCATCTGCGCGCCTACGACCTCCTGGTCGACGGCGACGAGGACCTGCGCGAGCGGCCCTTTGCGGCGCGCCGCGCACGCCTCGAAGAGGTGCTGGCGAAGCTCGACAGCGCCCGCATCGACGTCTCGCCGCTCGTTCCGTTCGCGACCTGGGATGATCTTGCGCGCGCCCGCGCCGCCCCCGCCGCCGCAGGTGCCGGGCCCGACGCCGAGGCGGTCGAGGGCGTGATGCTCAAGCGCCGCGACGCGCTCTACGTGCCGGGCCGCCCGCGCGGCCTGTGGTGGAAATGGAAGCGCGACCCTTTTGTGATCGACGCGGTGCTGATGTACGCCCAGCGCGGCCACGGCAAGCGCTCCTCATTCTATTCCGACTATACGTTCGGCGTGTGGTCGGGGCCGGGGGGCGAGAATGCGGACGGCGAGCTGGTGCCGGTCGGCAAGGCCTATTTCGGCTTCACCGATGCGGAGCTCGCCGAGATCGACCGATTCGTTCGCCGGAACACCATCAACCGCTTCGGCCCGGTGCGCGAGGTGGTGCATGAGCGCGACCGCGGTCTCGTGTTCGAGGTCGCATTCGAGGGGCTGGCGCGCTCGAGCCGGCACCGGTCGGGGCTCGCCATGCGCTTTCCCCGCATCAGCCGGCTGCGCTGGGACAAGCGGCCCGCCGATGCCGATCGCATCGAGACGCTCGAGCGGCTGTTGCGGGTCGACGCCCAACGCGAGCCGTAGCATGCACGCTCGCGTGGTTGTGTTGATTGGCGCATGTTCATACCGGCGGAGCGGTGGCCACTTCGCCGGGACATGCGCTAAGATTGCGCCCGCGTTGTGCCTGCCGGGAGACGCCTATGGCCAATGACGTCGTGCACCGTTTCTTCGGCGGACCGCCGCTGTCGGTTGCGGTGCGGATCATCCTGCTGTCGGTCCTGGTCGGCGTCATCCTCTCCGCCCTGGGGCTCGACCCGCTCAACATCTGGCGCAGTCTGGAGCGCATCGTGCGCTCCATCTGGGACATGGGCTGGGACGCGCTCGTCTGGCTCTGGCGCTATTTCCTGCTCGGCGCCGTCATCGTCATTCCGATCTGGCTGATCTCGCGACTGTTCAGCGCGCCGCGCGGCCGCTGACAACAGCATCATCCGCTTCGGGCTGCATTGATGTCGTCGGAATTGTCCGTCACCAACAGGCGCGTCTTTGCCATCGCCGGCCCGGCCATGTTGGCCAATCTGACGACGCCGCTGATCGGCATCGTCTCGACCGCGGCGATCGGCCGGCTTGGCGACCCGCAGTTGCTCGGCGGTGTG
>DASVOY010000186.1:0-5783 GCA_036383115.1 Allostellaceae bacterium | reverse complement strand
GCCGGCGACGAGAGAACCGAGATCGAGCGCCAACAGCCGCTTGTTCTTGAGGCTCTCCGGCACGTCGCCCTGGACGATGCGCAGCGCGAGCCCCTCGACGATGGCGGTCTTGCCGACGCCGGGCTCGCCGATCAGCACGGGGTTGTTCTTGGTCCTGCGGGAGAGGACCTGGATGGTGCGGCGGATGTCCTCGTCGCGGCCGACCACCGGATCGAGCTTGCCCTGGCGCGCCGCCCCGGTCAGGTCGCGCGTGTACTTCTTGAGGGCGTCGTAACCCTCTTCCGCGGCCGCCGTATCGGCCCGCCGCCCCTTGCGAAGATTCTCGATGGCGCTGTTCAGGCTCTGCGGGGTGACGCCCGCCGCCGCCAGGACGCGCGCCGCGGCCGTGCCCGAGGCCATGGCCAGGGCCAGCAGCAGACGCTCCACCGTGACGAAGCTGTCGCCGGCCTGCTGCGCCAGCTTCTCCGCCTGCTCGAGCACGCGGACGGTCTCGGGCGCCATGTAGACCTGGCCGGCGCCCGAGCCCTCGACCCGCGGCAGCTTGTCGAGCTCGAAGTCGAGCGCCGCGAGCGCGGCCACGGGATCGCCACCGGATGCGCGGATGAGGTTGGCGGCGAGCCCCTCCTTGTCATCGAGCAGGACCTTGAGCAGGTGCTCGGGCGTCAGCCGCTGGTGACCGCGGCTGACCGCCAGCGTCTGCGCGGCTTGGAGGAAGCCCTTGGTTCGTTCCGTGTACTTGTCCAGGTCCATGGCAGTGCTCCGTCACACGGTGCTCGGCGATGTGCGTCCCGTCATTGGCGGCGCCGCCAGCTTGATCGAGCGCGGAACCGCTCCGTCGTCCGGGCACAAGACGACCGAGCGGCCCGCGCCATCCTTCTTCTCCTGCCTAGCCGCTCTTGCCGGCGGAACCGCCGGAGGGCTGCTGGCCGGCTGCCGCCGCTTGCTGCTCAGACGGGGACTGCTGGCCGGCGGCGGAGGGCTTGTCGCCGGCTGCCGCGCGATCGGCCCTGGTCCGCGCCTGGGCGCCGGTGGCTTGGCCGCCGGCGGCTTGAGCGCCGGTGCCCTCGTCCCGCTGCACCTGGATCCGCTGCTGCCTCTGCTGCACTTCGGCAGGTTTGGGAATCGTGATGTTGAGGATGCCGTTGCGGATGACCGCGCGGACCTGGTTCGGATCGGGCGAGAAGGGCAGCTGGATCGCGCGCATGAACGTGCCGCGCACGAGCTCTCTCAGCCGATAGTCCCGATCCTCATCCTCGACCTCGGCCTGCTGCTCGCCGCGGATGGTCAGCGTGTCGTCGTCGATCGTGACATCGAGATTGGCCTCGTCGACGCCGGGCAGTTCCACCGCGACCCGGATCTCCTGGTCGGTCTCGCTCACGTCGATGCGCGGCGTCAAGACCGGCAGTGCTGCCGCGCCGGCGGCCGCACCGGTACCGGCACCGGTAAAAAGGCTCGGCACGCCGAAGCCGCTGAAGAAATCGTCGAACAGGCGGCCCATGTCGCGCCGGAACGCCAGCAACGGATCGGCCTCTTCAGGCCGTCGCGGCCGCAACACGGCCCGGCTGCCGGACGTGGGCGTCAATGATTGCTTAGCCATAACGGTTACTCCTCCCTCTTTCGCTGGACGGGTTGCTGGTTCGGAAAGGGTCTTACGGGCTTATGGTGAGCTCGTTGACGACCTTGGTGATGCCGGGAGCCGCCCAGGCCGCGCGCTCCGCCTCCTGACGCTCGGCCCAGGAGCGCACCGTGCCGCGCAGGATGACTTCGCCGCCATGCGCCTCGGTCGTGATGCGGTTGGCATCGAGCTCGGCGCTGCGGCGGAACGCCTCCTCGATCCGGCGCTTGATCTCCGCCTCGGAAGGCTGCACCCGCGGCTTCAGCTGGATCAGGTTGGTGACGCCCTTAACCCCTTTCACCCAACGAACCGCGTTCTCCGCCGCCTCGCGCTGGTAGTTCCACTCGACCTCGCCCTCGAGCGTCACCCACCCCTTGCTCACGGTGACCTTGATGTTCTCCCAGGAGACCGGGAGCCGCGTCTTGATCGCCTGGACGGCGTCGCGGGCGATGTCGGGATCGGGGCGCTCGTCGATCGCGGGGAGGCGCACCTCTATGTCGTTCGCCACGCCGACCACGCCGGCGACGCGCTTGGCCGCGTCCTCGGCCTCGAACTTCTGGGCGTAGCTCTTGACGAAGCCGGTGAGCGCGACCACGCCGCTCTTGACGGCCACGGCGATGTCGGTCGCGTCGATGTCAGGGTCCCACCGCAACTCGTCTTCCACATCGCGCTTGATGTCGTCGTCCGATCTCATCGATACCTCCTGATATCCCTCAGGCTTCCGCGCCTCGCAGCGTCCGTCGAGGCGCAGGCGAGCGCCGTCCCTCGGCCTGCCGATAAGCTACGGCCGCCGGCCCTGTGCCGCCTTGACGGCCGTCAAGTCCCGGCAATTTTTTTCGCGCAAGACGGCGCGCAGAGGACCCGCCGGACAGCGCCCCGGGCGGTGTCAGCGACACCTCGCCGACGCCGCTTCGCGGGTTTCAATGGGCCGCGGATGACGGCGCCGGCAGCATCAGCGGATCGCGCAGCATGACGATCTCCCGGGCGCCGTCGCCGTCAACGACTTCGAGGCTCACGAGAACACCGGCAGGTCCTATATCGACCCATACCTCCTGCGGATGGTTGATCAGGTGGTCGACGCCCTCGAGCGCGATCTCGATGAGGTCGTCCTTGGGATCGTACGCGATGCCCAGAAGCGGCAACCATTCGGCCTCGATCTGGTCGCCAAGCGCCAGGGAAGCGACCTCGATTTCGGCGCGCTTGCCGACGAGGCTCTTCGAGACGCGGGCGAGAAGGGGGTCCCATTCCGCCTTGTCGAGCTTCCGTGTCGCCATCGGTGATCTCCGTTTTTGCAATAGCTATTCACCTCCTGGGCTCTTGCCGCGCCCAAGGGCCTTAGCCGATCAAAATATCCGAGGCAGGACGCCGCGACATTGACCGGCGTCAATTCGCGGAACAGCGGAAAACGTTATTTCTTGACGGATCGTCGGACGCGTTACGCGCATCGATGAAAAGGGATGTGTCTGATGGAGTGGACCTCGCAGCGCGACCCTGCCGGCGCAACGGCGCAGCGTGCCGTCTGATGTTTCCCATCCGAAATACCGTTGCCACGCGCCATGTGCCGATCGTCACCTGGGTGCTGATCGCCCTCAACTGCGCGGTGTTTCTGTTCGAGGTGAAACTGAGCCCGCGGGAACTCGACCTGTTCCTGCTCCGCTTCGCCCTCATTCCGGCGCGCTATTTTCAAGTCGGCCTGTTTGGCGACATCGCCTCGGGACCGGCCGACTACCTGCCGTTCTTCACCAACATGTTCCTGCATGGCGGCTGGCTCCACCTGATCCTGAACATGTGGACGCTCTGGCTGTTCGGTCCGGCCGTCGAGGACCGATTGGGCCCGGGACGCTATCTCGGATTGTATGTCGCCTGCGGCATCGTCGCGTCGGTGACGCATGCCGTCTTCAATCCGACCTCGACCGAGCCGGCGCTGGGCGCCTCCGGGGCGATCGCCGGCATTCTCGGCGCCTATGTTCGCATGTTCCCGCTTGCGCGCGTCGTTGTCCTTGTTCCGATTGTCTTCATCCCGTTGTTCTTCGATGTGCCGGCCGTCGTCTTCATCGGCTTGTGGTTCGCGACGCAGCTCCTGCAGGGGACGACGGCCCTGCTCATGCCGGCCGCCGGCGGCGCTATCGCCTGGTGGGCGCATATTGGCGGGTTCGTCGCCGGTCTGGCGCTCGCCACGCCGCTGCGGCGGCCGCCGCAGCGTTACCGTCCGTACCAGGCGGATGAAGGCGTTCTCGGCTTCGAGCCATCCGGGAGCCGCTGAGGCTCGGCGGGTTCAACAAGGGAGCACCCCATGTCCATGGCCGACCTGTTCTGGATCTTCTTCATCTTATCGGCGCTTCAACCCGTGATATGGCAGCGCATGCTGGATGCCATGCGCATGCGCAAGATCGCGCAACTCGAGCGGCACCGAAACTCGCGCGTCATCCTGCTCGTGCATCGCCAGGAGACCATGCGGCTGCTGGGCTTCCCCATCATGCGCTACATCGACGTGAATGACTCCGAGCAGGTGTTGCGCGCGATCCACATGACCGACGACAATGTTCCGCTGGACCTCGTGCTGCACACGCCCGGCGGCCTCGTCCTTGCCGCCCTCCAGATCGCCCGCGCGATCCGGGCCCACAAGGCGAAAGTCACCGTCTTCGTGCCTCACTATGCGATGTCGGGCGGGACGCTGATCGCAATGGCGGCCGACGAGATCGTCATGAGCCCGCACGCGGTCCTTGGCCCGATCGACCCGCAGCTCGGCCAGTCCCCCGCCGCGTCGCTCATCAAGGTCGTCGAGCAGAAGCCGCTGGCCGAGATCGACGACCAGACCCTGGTCATGGCGGATGTCGGGCGCAAGGCCATCGCCCAGGTCAAGAGCGCGGCCGGCGAGCTCCTCGGCCGGCGTCTTCCAGCCGAGCAGGCGGACGCGCTGGCGGAGAAACTGTCTACGGGCACCTGGACGCATGACTACCCGATACCGCCGGAGGAGGCGAGAAAGCTTGGCCTTCCGGTCAGCACGGACATACCGGACGAGGTGCTGGAGCTGATGGCGCTCTATCCGCAGCCCGTGCGTTCGCAGATTGGCGGCGTCGAATACCTGCCGGTGCCGCGGCAGAAGCAACCGGCCTAGCCGTGGTCGGGCCCGGATCCCGCGCGGCGAGGCACACCGCCCTGGTGCCGTCGTGACGCTGGCGACGCCATTGAAGGCGAAAGTCGAGGGCAGCTACGCGCGATGGCGGCGGTTGAGCTTCTACCAGAAATTCGAGCACGCCATCGTGCTGATCCTGGTCGCGCTGATCGCCCTGGTCGTCGTCGCGGCGGTGTGGAGCTTGGTGCTCAAGATCCTCTACGGCCTGGTGCTGTCAGGCACTTTCGATCCTACCGATCAGGCAGTCTTTCAGGCCGTGTTCGGCATGATCTTCACCGTCATCATCGCGCTCGAGTTCAAGCGGACCCTGCTGGTCGTGACCGAGCGGCAGGACAGCGTCGTGCAGGTCCGCGCCGTGGTCCTCATCGCCATGCTGGCCATCGTGCGCAAATTGATCATTCTCGACCTCGCGACGACCGACGCGGCGCACTTGTTCGCGCTGGCCGCGGCCATCATATCGCTTGGCGCGGTCTATTGGCTGGTGAGGGACCAGGACCGGCAGCTAGCGGCATCGGGCAGGGTCGCCCAGGGCCGATCGAATGACACTGCCCCGACGGCGCCGGATCGCGCGCCCGGAGCGGATATGGAAGGTCCACGATGAACGAATCACTCGTGCACGTCGTCTGCCCGAACTGCGGCGCCGTCAATCGGATTCCGCGGTCCCGTCCCGCACGGGAGGCCTAGTGCGGGCGTTGTCATCAACTGCTGTTCTCAGGCAAGCCGACGAATGTCGACGCCCAGGGCTTCGACCGCCATGTCACGCGCAACGACATCCCGGTGCTCGTCGATTTCTGGGCGCCGTGGTGCGGCCCCTGCCACGCCATGGCGCCCGCGTTCGAGCGCGCCGCCGCCGAGCTCGAGCCGGATTTCCGCCTCCTCAAGCTCAACACGGAGGCGGAGCCGGCGATCGCCGGCCGCTACGGCGTGCAAAGCATTCCCATGCTCATCCTTTTCGCCGGTGGCAAACCCGTGGCCCAGGCGGCGGGCGCGAGGGATGCGCGCGGCATCGTCTCTTGGGCCCGCACCCACGCG
>DASVOY010000185.1:0-2664 GCA_036383115.1 Allostellaceae bacterium | reverse complement strand
TAGCGTGCCGTCCACACATCGACCTTGCGGATGTCCTCCCGGGTCATGGCGCGGCGCAGCGCCTCGCGCAAAGCGACGGGCCACAGGCCGAAGACCGGGTGCGCGCGGCCCGCCGACGCGGCGCAGGCGAGGTCATGCGCGTCATCGGCGATGGCGGAGGCGAGCCGCGCCACCAGGTCGGGCGGAAAGAACGGCGCATCACCGGCGAAGCTCGCGACATGCGTCGCCTGCGGGACGCCCGCCGCCCAGTCGAGGCCGGCCAGCACCCCGGCAAGCGGCCCGGCGAAGCCCGACACGCTGTCCGCCACCACGGGCAGGCCGAATGCTTCGAAGCGCGCGGGATCGCCGTTGGCGTTGAGCGCCAGCGCCGTCACCTGGCCCCGCGCGCGCTCGATGATATGCGCGAGGATGGGCCTCCCCGCCAGCGGGCGCAGGCATTTATCGCCGCCCCCCATGCGGCGAGACTGGCCGCCCGCCAGCACGATGCCGGCAACCCTCACGCCGCGTCCTCGCCGATGCTCGCCTTGCGGCGCAGGCGCGGCCCCTCCTCCTCGACCTTGGCGGGATCGCCGTCATGGACGATGCGGCTCTCGCCCGAGAGTGCGATGAAGCGCCTGCCCTTGGCGCGGCCGATGAGGGTGAGCCCGGCCTTGCGCGCGAGATCGACGCCCCAGGCGGTGAAGCCCGAGCGCGAGATCAGGATCGGAATGCGCATCTGCACGGTCTTGATCACCATCTCGGAGGTGAGGCGGCCGGTGGTGTAGAAGATCTTGCCCTCGGGGCCGATGCCGTTCAGATGCATGTAGCCCGCGATCTTGTCGATGGCGTTGTGGCGGCCGACATCCTCCATGTAGAGGATCGGCCGATCCTCCTCGCACAGCACGCAGCCATGGATGGCGCCCGCAGCGAGGTAGAGGCTCGGTGCCGTGTTGATCTTCTTGGTGAGCGCATAGAGCCAGGAGGTCTTGAGGATCGCGTCCTCCGGCAGGCGGATGTCGTCGAATTTCTCCATGAGGTCGCCGAACACCGTGCCCTGCGCGCAGCCCGAGGTCAGCGTCTTCTTGCGCAGCTTGCGCTCGAAATCGGTGCGGCGCTTGGTGCGGACGACCACGGTCTCGAGCTCCTCGTCGTAATCGATACCGGTAATCGTGTCGTCGTGGCGCAGCATGTTCTGGTTGAGCAGATAGCCCACCGCCAGGCAGTCTGGATGGTCGCCGATCGTCATCATCGTGACGATCTCCTGCCCGTTCAGGAACAGCGTCAGCGGCCGCTCCATGACGACAGCGGTGTCGATGGCGCGGCCCTCCTGATCGACCCCGCTTACCTGCCGGGTCAGGCGCGGATCGTCGGGATCGGGGCGCACGGTGAATTCTTTCATGGAAGCGATGATGGGATGCCGGGGGCGCGGGTGCAACCCGTCTTCCTTTCGCCGGGAATTTTCGCCACTTTGGCGCAAATGCATGCGATTCCGTCGATCCTGCCGCTCCGTCTCGACCGCGTCAGCTATGCGGCGGGCGGCGTGACGCTGCTGAGCGAGGTCGACCTCGCCCTCGCCGCCGGGCCGCGCAGCATCGTCCTCGGCCCCAACGGCGCCGGGAAAAGCCTGCTGCTGCGGCTCTGCCATGGGTTGCTGGAGCCGAGCTCGGGCCGCGTGGCGTGGGGCGGTGGCGCGCTCGCCCCGGACATGGTGCGGCGCCAGCAGGCGATGGTCTTCCAGCACCCGGTCCTGCTGCGCCGCTCGGCCGCCGCCAATGTCGACTATGCGCTGAGCCTGCGCGGCGTGCCCCGCGCCGCGCGCCGCCTGCGCGTGGCCGAGGCGCTCGATCGCGTCGGCCTGGCCGCGCTCGCGCGCCGGCCGGCGCGTGTGCTGTCCGGCGGCGAGCGCCAGCGCCTCGCTCTGGCGCGCGCCTGGGCGCTGCAGCCGCAAGTGCTTTTCCTCGACGAACCGACGGCGAGCCTCGACCCCGCCGCGACGCGCGCCGTCGAGGAGATCATCGACGCCTTCCACCGCGCCGGCACCAAGATCATCATGACCACGCACGACCTCGGCCAGGCGCGGCGGCTGGCCGACGAGGTCGTGTTCCTGCACCGCGGCCGCGTGCTGGAGCGCGCTCCAGCGTCGACGTTCTTCGCCGGGCCGACGAGCGAGGCAGCCCGCGCTTTCCTGGCCGGCGAGCTGCCATGGTAGGCAGCGCCGACGATTTTGCAGCCGGGGACATTATGCGATAGGGTAGCACCGGGAACCTTGAGGACCAGCCACCGGGTCCCCATAACAGGACCATGATCGACCCCTTCGGCCGGCATATCAGCTATCTGCGCGTGTCCGTCACGGACCGCTGCGACTTCCGCTGCGTCTATTGCATGGCGGAGGACATGACGTTTCTGCCGAAATCGGAGGTGCTCACCCTTGAGGAGCTCGACCGCGTCTGCAGCGTCTTCGTGCGGCTGGGCGTGCGCAAGCTCCGCCTCACCGGCGGAGAGCCGCTGGTCCGGCGCAACATCATGGCCCTGGTGCGCGCGCTGGGCCGCCATCTCGACACCGGCGCGCTCGACGAGCTCACCCTCACCACCAACGGCAGCCAGCTCGCACGCTATGCAGACGAGCTCAAGGCGGCGGGCATGCGGCGCATCAACGTCTCGCTCGATACGCTCGACGCCGCGAAG
>DASVOY010000184.1:0-9241 GCA_036383115.1 Allostellaceae bacterium | reverse complement strand
CGCGGCGCCCCGAGCCCGAGTCCGGAACGCCCGCTTGTAGCTCTAGCCGAGCAGCCACACGCCGATGGCGATGGTGATGACCGTGAGCGGCGCGCCAACCTTGAAATAGGGCCAGAAGCCGATCTCGATGCCGTGGCGCTTGGCGCGCTGGACCACGATGAGGTTGGCGACCGAGCCCAGGATGGTGAAATTGCCGGCGAGCGTCGCCGCCATCGCCAGCGTCAGCCACGCGGCGCGCGGCTCGGCGAGGTTCTGCACGAAAGGCTTGAGCACGAGCACCGCCGGCACGTTGCTGACGAGGTTCGACAGCGCCGCCGCCACCAGGGCCATCACCGGTGGATGGTCGAGCTTGAGGCGCGCGGCGTAGGCGAGCGCCTCGGGGCCGAGCACCGCCTTCTCGAGCCCGGCGACCACGACGAAAAGCCCGGCGAAGAGCAGCAGCAGCGGCCAGTCGATCTCGCGGTAGACGCGCTCGGGCTTGATCCGCGGCGTCAGCAACAGGAGCGCGCCGCCGACGATCGCCACCTTGGCCGGCGGCTGGCCCAGGAAGAAGAACAGCACCATGCCGAGCAGCACCACCAGCGATTCGACGAGGAGTCCGGGGTTCCAGCGCGGCCGCGGCGCCGCGCCCGACAGGCGCGCGCCCGAGAAGAACTCGGCGCGCCAGGCGAGCGCCAGCAGGATGAACGCCGCCACCAGCCCCGCCGCGGCGACCGGCGCCAGCGCTGCGGCGAAGGCGCTGTACGGGATGTGCGAGAAGCTGCCGATCATGATGTTCTGCGGGTTGCCGGTGATGGTTGCGACACTGCCGATGTTGGAGGCCATGGCGACGGCGAGCAGGTAGGGCACGGGGTTGCGCCGCATCGCCAGCGTCACCTCGGCCACCAGCGGCGTCAGCATCAGGCAGACCGTGTCGTTGACGAGGAACGCCGAGAGCCCGCCCGAGACGAGCATCACCCCCGCCAGCAGCGCCAGCGGATGGCGGGCGTGGCGGGCGATCCAGGCATTGGCGAGGTGGAAGAACCCGGCGAAGCGCAGATTCGCCACTACGATCATCATGCCCAGCAGCAGCGCCAGCGTGTCGAGATCGATGGCACGGTAGGCGTCGTCCAGGCTCAGGGTGCCGCTGGCCACCATGAGGCTCGCTCCCAGGAGCGCCGCGCCGGTGCGGTCGAGCCGCAAGCCCGGCAGGCGGCCGAGGGCGATGACGAGGTAGGTGGCGGCGAAGATCAGCGCGGCGGCGAGCATCGGGAAGGTATAGGAACAGGTGCGCCACCTTGCCGCGCTCCTGCCTTACTCACAACCGCAAAAAGGCCTATATGGGGCGCATCCTTGGGTTGATGCGGCGGCAAGGGCCTTCGGTTCGCCGCGCCGACTGTGCTACAAGCCCTGAAGACCGCTCTTGCTGCGCGAGCAGCGGCGGCGTTGTATCGAATGTTTGGACATTGCAGCTGCCATGCTTGAGCGACGACGCGGCGATCTGCGCATCGACCCCGAGGACCGGCCGGTCTCCGTAAGCAAGAACGGTGACGAGCGCCGCTCGGCCCGGCCGCGGCGGAACGGACGCGGGGGCCGGCGCTGGCGGGTAGCCCGGTGGGGCCTCCTGATCGGCCTCTGGGGCCTGATCATTGTCGGCAGCGTCACGGCGTATTTCGTCCTCACCCTGCCGCCGACCACCGATCTGCTGACGGCCGAGCGGCGGCCCAGCGTCACCGTAGTGGGCGTCGACGGTGGCGTCATCGCCACCTTCGGCGACCTCTTCGGCGAGCCGCTCCGCCTCAAGGACCTGCCGCCCTATGTGCCGGCAGCGGTGCTCGCCACCGAGGATCGCCGCTTCTACCATCACTTCGGCATCGACCCGATCGGCCTCGCCCGCGCGGCCTACGCCAATTACCGCGCCGGCCACGTCGTGCAAGGCGGCAGCACCATCACCCAGCAGCTCGCCAAGAACCTGTTCCTGACGCCCGACCGCACCCTGACGCGGAAGGTGCAGGAGGCGCTGCTGGCGCTCTGGCTCGAGCACAAATTCACCAAGGACCAGCTGCTCGAGATCTACCTGAACCGGGTCTATCTCGGCGCCGGCACCTATGGCGTCGATGCGGCGGCGCACCGCTATTTCGACAAGTCGGCCCGGCAGCTCACGCTCTACGAGGCGGCGGTGATCGCCGGCTTGCTCAAGGCACCGACGCGTTTCAGCCCGGCGCGCGACCAGGAGCGCGCGGCGCAGCGCACCGCCCAGGTGCTCGCCAACATGGTCAATGCCGGCTACCTCACCACCGCGCAGGCCGAGGCGGCGACGCGGCAGAAGTCGCAGCTCGTCGTCGCGGCGCGGCTGCGGCCGGGCAGCCGCTACTTCGCCGACTGGGTCTACGAGCAGAGCGCCGGCTATGTCGGCGGCGACAGCGTCGGGAGCGATCTCGTCGTGGTCACCACCCTCGACCCGCGGCTCCAGGCGGCGGCCGAGTCGGCGATCCGTACGACGCTGACCCGCGGCGACAAGCTCGCAGTCGAGCAGGCGGCGTTCGTCGCGATGTCGCCGGACGGTGCGGTCAGGGCCATGGTGGGCGGGCGCGACTACGGCGAAAGCCAGTTCAACCGCGCCACCCAGGCGCTGCGCCAGCCGGGCTCGGCCTTCAAGCCCTTCGTCTATCTCGCCGCGCTCGAGCATGGCCTCCTGCCCAATGACCGCTTCGTCGATCAGCCGATCCGCATCGGCACCTGGCAGCCGCGCAACTACGAGGGCACCTATCGCGGCGAAATCACCGTCACCGATGCGGTCGCGCAATCCTCCAACACGGTGGCGGCGCAGGTTCTGCAGCGCGCCGGCGTCGACAACGTCATCGGCGTCGCCCATCGCCTCGGCATCACCTCGGAGCTGACGCGCGACGCGAGCTTGGCGCTCGGCACCAGCGAGGTATCGCTGCTCGACCTCACCACTGCCTATTGCGCCTTCGCCAGCGGCGGCGTCGCGGCGCTTCCTTATGGCATCGTCGAGATCCGCGACAGCCGCGGCGCCGTGCTCTATCACCGCAGCGGCGACGGCGGCACCCGCGTCATCGCGCCCGAGTTCGCCGGCACGATGAACGATCTGCTCGCCGGCGTGCTGAGCCGCGGCACGGGGCGTGCCGCGCTGCTCGACCGCCCGGCGGCGGGCAAGACCGGCACGACCCAGGATTTCCATGACGCCTGGTTCGTCGGCTATACCGCCGATCTCGTCGCCGGGGTATGGCTCGGCAACGACGACAACGCGCCCATGCGCCATGTCACCGGCGGCACCCTGCCCGCGCGCGCCTGGCACGACTTCATGGTCGCCGCCACCCAGGGCATGCCAATGCGGCCGCTGCCGGCGCCGCCGCAGGCGCCCGCCGCGCACGCGCGCGGCTGGCTCGCCGGGCTCCTCCACAGCATCTTCGGTGGCGATGATCCGAAGCCGGCACCGCCGCAGGCGCGGCGAGACATACTGGTCCCGCGGCCGCCGCCCAGCAATTGGTGAGGACCGCGCCTAGCGGCCGGCCATGGTCGCCTGGCGGCAGAACTCGCTGAGCGCCGCGAGTTCGGCTTCGGCGGCGTCACCGTCGGCGAGGCGCTCGAAAAGCCGCGCCAGGCCGCGATAGATCTGCTGTGCCGCCGCGTCGCGCTCGGCGAAGGCGGCGATCTCCTCCATCTCGGCGACCCAGCGATAGGCCTTGGGAAACATCGCCGGCACTTGGCGGGAGAGCCAGGCTAGGAGATGCGGCTGGCTTTCGCCGAGCTCCTGGCGCAGCGCCGCGGCGGCGCCGCTGCGCGTGGCGCCCAGCATCATCGCCGCGCCGAGGCCGGTCAGGCCCTTGGTGATGCCGGCATAGGACATCTTGAGCGCCGAGGCCGCGCCCGCAGGCGCGTCCAGAACTCGCACCTGCAGGCCGAGCGCGCCGACGCGCAGCAGCTCCTTGGCTGCCTCACCTGAGGCATAGAACATGGTCCGCGCCGCGCCGGCGGGGGGCGGGCCGATGATGGCGGCATCGACATAGCGGCACCCGGTCGCGGCGACGAGGCCACCGATCCGCTCCGCCGTCGCCGGCGCCACCGCATTGCAGTCGACATAGATCGGCTTGCGCGAACTGCGCGTGAGCACGGGGGCGAGGCGCTCGACGAGGCCAATCGCCTCGCCGGGCGGCACGATCGACAGCAGGAAATCCGCCTCCGCCACCAGCCGCTCGTCGCTGTCGACGCCGGCGAGCCCGGCGCGCTCGGCCCGCGCGATGCTGGCGGCGCTGCGACCGGCGAGCGCGGTGATGACCCGGGCGCCGCCCTCGCGCAGCCGGCGGCCCACGGCGCTTCCCATCTCGCCCGGCGCGATGATGGCGATGACCACGCTCATCGATGTCGTCTCCCGTGGTTCGGCGCATCGAGCACGATGCGGCGGTAGAACTCGGCGGTGATCGACGCGCCGAGCGCGATGAACAGGAAATTGAGCACGACCTCGACCACACCGCTGAGCAGGGACAGGCCGAGCGGAGGGGGCTGGGGCAGCTGGTCGAGCTTGAGATTGGCAGCGCCGAGGATGCCGCTCAGCATCAGGCTGACGATGATGAAGACCGGGGCGCCGACGAGGAGCGTCGCGGCGATGAGGCGCCAGGTATTGCCGCGCATCTGCCGCCACGCCGCCAGCAAGCTCGTGGGCGCGCCATACGCCACCGCCGGAAAGACTAGAGAGACGCGGGCGACGGCGAGCAGCGCGACGATCAACACGGCCGCCACCGCCGTGGTGAGCAGCTGCATCGCCTCATCGCCGACCGATGATTTGCCCCAGAGGCTGAGCGCCGTCATGGGCGCCATTATCGGGACATAGAGCACCAGCCCATAGCCCACGAACCGGACCCAGGCGGCGACGAAGAGGCGGCGCGGCGGGGCGCGCTGACCCCGAGACAGCGTGGCTTGGTACCAGCGCACCGCGAAGGCGTTGAGGCAGAGCAACGCCGCCACCGTCTCGACGAGTTCCGCGACATCGAGCCGGCCAGGCGCCGACGCCGGCGATGTCGGCCAGAGATAATCCGCCACCAGCCCCGGCACCAGCTCGACCGCCAGCAGGATGAGCAGCGGCAGCCACGCGAGCTCGAGAAGGAGCCCGAGGCGGCCGAACACGGCGCCATAGGCGGCGGTCGCGACCTGACTGACCGGCATCTTGACGCGCGCGGCCTGACTCTCCGGCACCGCCATGCATCCCCTCAACAAATTGCCGCGCCAGCTTGCGCGGCGAGGTCGGGCGGCGCAAGGGCGGCGCTTTACCCCGGCGTGGTGTCGAGCGCGTAGCCGGCGGCGCGCACCGTGCGGATCACGTCGGGGCTGCTGCTGCCGTTGAGCGCCTTGCGCAGCCGGCGGATATGGACGTCGACGGTGCGCAGCTCGACCTCGGCGTCGCGCCCCCACACCCCGTCGAGGAGCTGCTCGCGCGAGAAGACGCGGCCGGGGCGCTCGAGCAGGAAACGCAGCAGGCGGAATTCGGTCGGGCCGAGATGCACGGGCGCATTGCCGCGGGTGACGCGATGGGCCGAGAGGTCCATGGCGATGTCGGAAAAACGCAGCGTCTCCGCCGAGGCCGCCGGGCGCACGCGGCGGATCACGGCGCGCAGCCGCGCGATCAGCTCGCCCGGGCTGAACGGCTTCACCACGTAGTCGTCGGCGCCACTGTCGAGGCCGCGCACGCGGTCGCCCTCCTCGCCGCGCGCCGTCAACATGATCACCGGCAGGTCGCGCCAGGCCGCGGCGCGGCGGATCTGGCGGCAGACTTCCAAGCCGGAGATGCGCGGCAGCATCCAGTCGAGCAGCACCGCGTCGGGCTTGGTCTCGCGCAGCTGCAACAGCGCCTCCTCGCCGTCATGCGCCTCGCTGACGGCGAAGCCCTCGCGCTCGAGGTTGTAGCGCAGCAGCGTGACGAGCGCCGGCTCGTCCTCGACGACGAGCACCAGCGGGCGCATCAGGTGGTCTCCTCGCCGCCGCTCTCTGTCGGCATTGGCGCCGGCCCGCCGGCGACGACGGCGAGGCTCGAGCGGTCGCCTTTCGGTCGCGCCTGTGCGAGCGGCGTGCCGTGCACGAGGAAGTACAGCGTCTCGGCGACGTTGGTGGTGTGGTCGCCGACGCGCTCGAGGTTCTTGGCGATGAAGAGCAGGTGCGTGCAGGCGGTGATGTTGCGGGGGTCCTCGATCATGTAGGTCAGGAGCTCGCGGAAGAGGCTGGTGTACATCTCGTCGAGCTCTTCGTCCCGGAGCCAGACGGCGAGCGCCTTGTCGGCGTCGCGCTCGACATAGGCGTCGAGCACATCCTTGATCATCGCCTGGCACAGCCGTCCCATGCGGGGCACGGCGTAGACCGGCTTCACCGGCGGCGTCTGGTTCAAGGCGATCGAGCGTTTGGCGACATTGGCGGCATAATCGCCGATGCGTTCCAGATCGCTGGCAATCTTGAGCGCGGCGATGCTTTGCCGGAGGTCGCGCGCCATCGGCTGGCGCAGCGCCAGGAGCCGCATCACCAGGCTCTCGATCTCGTGCTCGAGCTGATCGACCGGGGCGTCGCCTTCGATTACCTCGGCGGCAAGCTCGCTGTCGCGCTTCACCACCGCGTCGATCGCGGCACCAAGCTGGCTCTCGGCCATGCCGCCCATCTGCGTGATGGCGTTGTCGAGGCGCCGCAGCTCTTCGTCGTAGCTCTTGATGATGTGTTCGGAAACCATCGCTGCCCCGTCAGCCGAAGCGGCCGGTGATGTAATCCTCGGTCCGCCTTTCCCTGGGATGGGTGAAGATCACCTCGGTCTCGTCGAACTCGACGAGCTCGCCCAAATACATGAATGCCGTGTAGTCCGAGCTTCGCGCCGCCTGTTGCATATTGTGCGTCACGAGCGCAATGCAATACTCCGATTTCAGCTCTGCGATGAGTTCTTCGATGCGCTGCGTCGAGATGGGATCGAGGGCCGACGCGGGCTCGTCCAAGAGCAGGATCTCCGGCTTCACCGCGATGGCGCGGGCGATGCAGAGGCGTTGCTGCTGCCCGCCGGACAGCGACAACCCGCTCTGCCTGAGCTTTTCCTTCACCTCGTCCCAGAGCGCGGCGCGCCGCAGCGCCTCCTCCACCCGCTCGTCGAGCTCGCTCGGCGAGAGCTGTTGATAGAGGCGGATGCCGAAGGCGACATTGTCGTAGATCGACATGGGGAAGGGCGTCGGTTTCTGGAACACCATGCCAACCCTGGCGCGCAGCAGGTTCAAGTCCTGCGCCGGATCGAGGATGTTGCGGCCATCGATCAGCACTTCGCCGGTGGCGCGCTGCTCGGGGTAGAGCTCGTAGATACGGTTCAAGATGCGCAACAAGGTCGACTTGCCGCAGCCCGAGGGGCCGATGAAGGCGGTGACGCGCTTGTCGTGGAGCGTGAGATTGACGCCTCTGAGCGCCTCGAATTTCTTGTAATAGAAATGCACGTCCCTGATCACGACCTTAGGCGCGGTCTGCGTCAGGGAAACGGGCTCGCGAGGCTGGACGATCGGTCGGGCCAGCGTCGAGGGGCGTCTGGGCTCGGCCGCAAGCGTGAATTCGGCGGTCATGGCGTGCGCGTGCTCCAGTTGGCAAGGACGCGAGCAACGATGTTGAGCAGCAGGATGGCAAAGGTGATGAGCACGGCCCCGCCCCAGGCGAGCTCCTGCCAATCGGCATAGGGGCTCAAGGCGAACTGGAAGATCACCACCGGCAGGTTCGCCATCGGCGCGTTCATATTGGTGGACCAGAACTGGTTGTTGAGCGCGGTGAACAAGAGAGGCGCGGTCTCCCCGGCGATGCGCGCCACCGCGAGCATGACGCCCGTGAGCATCCCCTGCAGCGCCGCGCGATAGGCGACGAGGACGATGACCTTCCACTGCGGCGCGCCGAGCGCGACTGCCGCCTCGCGCAGGCTCGCCGGCACCAGCCGGAGCATGTCCTCGGTGGTGCGGACGACCACCGGCACGACGATGATGGCGAGCGCCACCGATCCCGCCCAGGCGGAGAAATGGTGCAGCGGGACGACCATGAGCCCGTATACGAAGAGGCCGATGATGATCGAGGGCGCGCTCAGGAGGATATCGTTGACGAAGCGCACCGCGGGCGCAATACGGCTGCCGCGCCCGAACTCGGCAAGATAGGTGCCGGTGAGCACCCCCACCGGCGTGCCTACCAATGTCGCGACCGCGGTCATGATCAGGCTGCCGTAAATGGCATTGGCCAAGCCGCCGCGGCTGCCCGGCGGGGGCGTCTGCTGGAAAAGGAGGTCGGCGCCGAGCGCCGGAATGCCGTTGCGCAGCAGCGTCCATAGGATGAAGAAAAGGATGGCCAGTCCGACGCCCGTCGCCGTCCAGGAGAACGCGAGATAGACGGCGTTGGTGGCGCGGCGGCGATCATAGAGTCTCATCGGCCCCTCACTTCGCCGCACGCTGCTCGAGCCGCAACAGCATCAACTTGGCCGCGGCGAGCACGATGAAGGTGATGACGAAGAGGATGAACCCCAGCGCAAAGAGCGACGAAGTGTAGAGGTCGCCCACCGCCTCGGTGAACTCGTTGGCGAGCGTCGCCGAGATGGTGGTGCCCGGCGCCAGCAGCGACGCCTTGATGCGATGCGCGTTGCCGATCACGAAGGTGACCGCCATGGTCTCGCCGAGTGCGCGGCCGAGCCCCAGCATGATGCCGCCGATGACACCGATGCGGGTGTAGGGCAGCACGATATGCCCCACGACTTCCGAGGTGGTGGCGCCGACGCCGTAAGCGGACTCCCGCAACATCGGCGGCACGGTCGCAAACACGTCGCGCATCACCGAGGCGATGAAGGGCAGCACCATGAAGCCCAGGATGATGCCGGCGGTGAGCACGCCCAGGCCCAAAGGCGGCCCGGCGAAGAGCGCGCCCACGATTGGCAACTCGCCCAAGGTCGACACCAATATCGGCTGAACGGTGAGCTGCAGGAAAGGGGCGAGCACGAACAGGCCCCAGATGCCGTAGATAATGCTGGGGATTGCCGCCAGCAGCTCGATCAGCGTGCCGATCGGGCGACGCAGCGCCGGCGGGCAGAGCTCGGTGAGGAAGACGGCGATGCCGAAGGCGAGCGGAATGCCGATCAGCATGGCGATGAACGACGTGACGAGCGTGCCGTAGATCGCCGGCAGCGCGCCGAAATTCTCCTTTACGGGGTTCCAGGCGTCGCTCGCCAGGAATGCCCAGCCGAACTTGCGGAAGGCCGGGGCGGCCC
>DASVOY010000183.1:0-1748 GCA_036383115.1 Allostellaceae bacterium | reverse complement strand
GACAGCGGGTGCCGGCCTCCCTATGTTCTGCGCCTCTTTCGAGGCCGGGTAGCGCGAGGACGTGCCATGAAGATCGCCAATTCGCTGAAGTCGCTCAAGAAGCGCGACAAGAACTGCCGCATCGTCCGGCGCAAGGGCCGCGTCTACGTCATCAACAAGACCAATCCGCGCTTCAAGGCGCGCCAGGGCTGAACCAACTCAGCTACATCTTTGCACCCACCGCGCCTTAATCGAGGCGCGGTTTTTTGTTGGCCCGCTACAGGCGGCGGGCCTACATAGAGGTCATAAGATAAACCACGGGCGGCATCGGCCGCCTTGGGGCCTTCGGGAGGGCCCGCCCATGCGCATGCCGACACCCGATGCCGCGGTGATCGCGCGCCGCGCCGAGATCGCAGCGGCGCTCCGGCAGATCGTGCCGGGCGAGGGCGTCATCGTCAGCGACGACGAGCGCCGCGTCTACGAGAGCGACGGGCTCACCGCCTACCGCCAACCGCCGCTCCTCGCGGTGCTGCCCTCGACCACCGGGCAGGTCTCTCAGGTGCTGCGTTACTGCCATGAGCATGGCGTCAAGGTGGTGCCGCGCGGCGCCGGCACCTCGCTCTCGGGCGGCGCGCTGCCGCTGGCCGACGGCATCATTCTCGGCCTCGGCAAGTTCAACCGCATCCTCGACATCGACTTCGCCAACCGCTGCGCCGTGGTGCAGCCCGGCGTCACCAATCTCGGCATCACGCTGGCCGTGCAGCATGCCGGGTTCTTCTACGCGCCCGACCCGTCGAGCCAGATCGCCTGCACCATCGGCGGCAACATCGCCGAGAATTCCGGCGGCGTGCATTGCCTCAAATACGGCCTCACCACCAACAACGTGCTCGGCATCGAGGTGGTGCTGATGAACGGCGAGGTGGTGCGCTTGGGCGGCAAGCATCTCGACGCCGAGGGTTACGATCTGCTTGGCATCATGACGGGATCGGAAGGCCTCCTCGGCGTCGTCACCGAGGTGACCGTGCGCATCCTGAGGAAGCCGGCGACGGCGCGGGCATTGCTCGTGGGATTCCCCAGCAACGAGAGCGCCGGCAACTGCGTCGCCGCCATCATCGGCGCCGGCATCATCCCCGGTGGCATGGAGATGATGGACAAGCCCGCCATCCACGCCGCCGAGGATTTCGTCCATGTGGGATACCCGCGTGATGTCGAGGCGCTGCTGATCGTCGAGCTCGACGGCCCGTCGGCCGAGGTCGAGCACCTGATCAGGCGCGTCGAGGAGATCGCTCGGGCCAACGGCTCGGTGTCGCTGCGCATCTCCAACAGCGAGGAGGAGCGGCTCGCCTTCTGGGCCGGGCGCAAGGCGGCGTTTCCCGCTGTGGGGCGCATCTCGCCCGACTACTACTGCGTCGACGGCACCATTCCGCGGAAGCGCCTGCCCGAGGTACTGACGCGCATGCGCGAGCTGTCGGGGAAGCACGGGCTGCGCGTCGCCAACGTCTTCCATGCCGGCGACGGCAATCTGCACCCGCTCATTCTCTACGACGCCAACAACGCCGGCGAGCTCGAGCGCGCCGAGGAGTTCGGTGCCGATATCCTCCGCTTCTGCGTCGAGGTCGGGGGCGTCCTTACCGGCGAGCACGGCGTCGGCGTCGAGAAGCGCGACCTCATGCCGACCATGTTCGACGAGGTCGATCTGAACCAGCAGCAGCGCCTCAAATGCGCCTTCGACCCCGACGGGCTCCTGAACCCGGGCAAGGTCTTCCCGC
>DASVOY010000182.1:0-2488 GCA_036383115.1 Allostellaceae bacterium | reverse complement strand
TTCGACGCACGCAAGCACGTCGCCGGCACCTTCGCGCAGGTGAAGGGACTCCGTCCCGGACAAGTCGCGGCGACGAGCAGCACGAGCTTCACCGTGCATGCGCAGGGCGGCTTCATCGAGGTGCTGCGCTGCCGTTTCGACGAGGGCAAGAAGATCGCCGGCGGCGAGGCCGGGATCGCGGTGGGCACGGTCCTGGGCGAGTAGCGGCGTTCACGCCGCCTGCGTCTCGGCGTGCCAGACCAGCAGGCGGCGCCGGATCAGCTCCATCGCCTTGACCAGCGCCGAGCCGACGATGGCGATGGCGACGATGCCGGAGAAGACGCCCGGCGAATCGGCAAAGCGCATCTGCATGTTGATCGTGTCTCCGATCCCCCCGCCGCCGGTCGCCATCTCGCTGACGATCTCGACGATGAGCGCGATCGGCAGCGCTACCTGCAGCCCGGTGAAGATCTGCGGCAGCGCCGCCGGCAGCGCGATCTCCCACAGCAACTGCCGCCGCCCGGCGCCGAGACTCAAGGCCGACCACAGCATCACGCGCTCGACGCCCTCGGCCGCGGCCCAGGACGCGACGATGACCGGAAAGACCGCGGAGAACGCGGACATGAGGATCTTCGAGGCGTCGAACACGCCGAACCACAAGACGAAGATCGGCAGAAAGGCGATCTTCGGCATGGGCAGTCCGATCGACACCAGCGGATCGAAGAACCAGCGCGCCAGCGGCAACCGCGCGACCAGGATGCCGATGGCGATGCCGGCCGCGGCGGCGAGCGCGAACCCCGCCAGCGCGCGGTAGAGCGTGAGACCGATGCCGGGCAGCAATTCGCCTGAGATCGCATCGCCAGCGAGGCGCGCCACCACGGTGGAAAAAGACGGCAGCAGGAAGTCGCTGAAGACATGCGCGCGCGCCACCATCTCCCACGCAGCGAGCAGCGCCAGGATCGACACCCAGCGCAGCAGACCGCGCTGCAACGCCTTCAGTCCCGCCATCGCAGCATCCAGCCCATGAGCATGAGATAGAGCCGGTCGGCGAAGAAGCCGACCGCCGACACGGTGACGACGCCGGCGAACATGGCGTCGTAGACTCCGCCCTCGCCGAGGAAAGAGATGAGATATCCAGCCCGCGCTGACCGATGAGGAACTCCGCGGCGACCAGGAGGATGAAGGAGAGCGCCAGCGCGTTGCGCACACCGGCGAGAATCTCCGGCATCGCGGCAGGCAGCACGACCTCCCACAGCACCTGGCGGCGGCTGGCGCCGGCGGCGAGCGCCGACCAGACCAGCACCTGATCGACGCCGCGCGCGCCGTTATAGGCGCTCAGCACCACCGGCAGCAGGCAGCCGAGGAAAACAGACGCGATCTTGGACGCCGCGCCGAAGCCGAGCCACAGGATCATCACGGGGATGAGCGCCGAGCGCGGCAGCGGGTAGAACACGCGCACGAGCGGATTGACCAGCATCTCGACCGGCCGATACCAGGCCATGAGGATGCCGAGCGCGACGCCGACGACGATCCCGAGCCCGAGTCCGGCCGTGAGGTTCTCGAGCGAGGACAGGCCCTGCCGGGCGAGATCGCCGGAGACGAGCAGGCCGACCCAGGCGCGCGCCACGGCGGAGAGCGGCGGCAGGGCATCGGCGTTGGCCAGTCCGAGCCGCGGCGCCGCCTCCCAGACGAGCGCCACAAGAAGAAGCGGCGCGTAGCGCGCGAGCGCCGCCTTCATGACGGCTGCGTGCCCTGGGCGATGATCGCCTCGTTGCGCACGAGCTGCCAGAGGTAGTCGACCTTCTCGGCGAAGTCGCGGGAGCGAACGATCTCCTCCTGGCGGTCGCGGGGAAAGCGCGTCTCGACGATCTCCTTGATGCGCCCGGGCCGCGCCGACATCACCGCGACGCGGTCGGCGAGGTAGACCGCCTCGCGCACGTCATGCGTCACGAAGACCACGGTCTTGGGCGCGCGCCGGATGATGGCGAGAAGCTCCTCGTGCATGAGCGCGCGGGTCTGCGCATCGAGCGCGCCGAACGGCTCGTCCATGAGCAGGATCGCCGGATCGATGGCAAGCGTACGAGCGATGGCGACGCGCTGCTTCATGCCGCCCGAGAGCTGCGAGGGAAAGCTGTTCTCGAAACCCTTGAGATGGACGAGCTCGATCAGTTCCTGCGCCCGCCGCTCGCGCTCGGCGCGCGGCCGGCGCTGCTTCTCGAGCCCGTAGAGGATATTCTGGCGCACGGTCTTCCAGGGATAGAGCGCGAAATTCTGGAAGACGATGCCGCGGTCGGGGCCGGGGCCGGTCACGGGCCGGCCTGCCACGCTGATGCCGCCCGCCTCCACCGGCAAGAAGCCGCCGAGCAGATAGAGCAGCGTGCTCTTGCCGCAGCCGCTCGGGCCGAGCAGCGCGAGGAACTCGCGCTCGCGCACCGCCAGCGATACGCGGTCGAGCGCCAGCACCGGCTGGCCGCGCGCCGGCCGGTAGGTATGGCTCACGTCGCGGAAG
>DASVOY010000181.1:0-2362 GCA_036383115.1 Allostellaceae bacterium | reverse complement strand
CGTCTGCCACCGGCGCCAGCACGTCGATGCCGGCCGGCACCGATGCCCGGCAGAGCGGCTCGACGACCGCGCCCTCCGCCGACATGTCGACCGGTCCCGCCAAGAACTCGAAGGCACCCGCCGCCGCCGACGCGCAGTCGGGCACCAACGCGACCGGCGCGAAGAGCTCGACCGCCGCCGAGACCGACAGCGCGCGGAGCGGTGCCAGCACGAGCCCGCAGAGCGGCACCTCGACGCCCTCGGGTTCGATGGACAAGTCGTCCGCATCCGCCGGGAGCGGCAGCAAGCACGAATCGTCGCCGAGCGACAACATGGCCGAGCAGCTCAACAAGCAGGAGCTGCAGCGCGTGCAGAATGGCGGTCAGCCGGCGAGCGGCAGCACTCAGCCGCCGGCCGGCAGCAGCAGCGGCTCGCACTGACGCCACGATAGAAGTCGATCGGAGCCCTGCGGCGGATCTTCCGCCGCGGGGCTCACGACGCCCGCCAGCGCTTCAGCAGGTCGGCGAGGCGCGGCGGCAGCGGCTCTTCGGCGACATCGCCATAGAGAGCCAGCATCAGCTCGGCGCCGTCGCTGCGGCCATCGAGGAAATCGATGATTTGCCGCTCGAGTGACGGCACGGCGAGACCCGCCGGCAACGCGATGCCGCAGGTCAGGCCCGGAATCGTCAGCTTCTCGACCATGGAACCGCCCGTGGTTACTACCTTGGCGCCAGCCTAGGGCGGCGAGGATTGACGCGGCCTTACCCGATTTCCGCCTCGATGGAGCGAAATATCGGTCTCCACCCCCTCTTTGGGGTCGGGCCCGCCGCGCGATCAGCCGGAAAATCGCGACCATGACGTCGATTTAATGTGCCGCCCGCCGCGCCATGGCGGAAAAGCGCGACTCGGGCCGCGGCGGGAGACACTTGGCGAGACATTGACGGGCCGATCCTCACCCGCGCCGACACCGCCGGCAAACCCGCTGCCGCATTGATCCAGTGCCATTCGCGTGCGGAGTGTGACCGGCTTCATTTCCGCCGCGCGCCGCTCTGGGCCATTCATATCTTGATAAGACTTCTACGCGATACCGGCGCTTGGGGAAAAAACACGAAGGCCCAGAGCAAAGCGCATGCAGAACCACGAATGGTGGCCCAGCGCCGTCATCTATCAGATCTATCCGCGCAGCTTCTGCGACTCGAACGGCGACGGCGTCGGCGACCTCGCCGGCGTCACGGCGAAGCTCGACTACGTCGCGTCGCTCGGCGTCGACGCGGTGTGGCTCTCGCCGTTCTTCCTGTCGCCGATGCGCGACTTCGGCTATGACGTCGCCGATCATTGCGCGGTCGATCCGGTATTCGGCACGCTCGACGATTTCGACCGGCTGATCCAGCGCGCCCATGCGCTCGGCCTCAAGGTGCTGGTCGACCTCGTCTGCGGCCACACTTCCGATGAGCATGCCTGGTTCCGCGAGAGCCGTGCCGGCCGCGCCACGCCGCGCGACGACTGGTATGTGTGGGGCGATGCGCGTCCCGACGGCACGCCGCCCAACAACTGGCTCTCGGTGTTCGGCGGCTCTGCCTGGACCTGGGAGCCGCTCCGGCGGCAGTACTACCTCCATCATTTCCTGGCGAGCCAGCCGACCCTCAACCTGCGCCATCCCGCGGTGATCGACGCGCTCGTTGCTGCCGCCGAGTTCTGGCTGGCGCGCGGCGTCGACGGCTTCCGTCTCGATGCCATCGACTTCCTGCTGCACGATCCGCAACTGCGCGACAACCCGCCGCGCCGTCCGGCCGACGGCGTCACGCCGCTCAAGCCCTTCGGCCTGCAGCAGCATGTCCACGACATGACGCAGGCGGAGACGCCGGAGCTGCTGCGCCGGCTGCGCGCGCTGGCCGAGCGCCGCGGCGACATCGCGCTCTTGGGCGAGATGTCGAGCCAGGACGGCGCCTATGAGCGCATCGAGCGCTATACCTCGGCCGGCGATGCGCTGCACATGGCCTACACCTTGCGCCCGATGCGCGGCAACGATGCCGGCCAGTCGCTCGGTCGCGCGCTCGCCGAGATCGCTGCATCCGGCGCGGGACGCGGCGTCTGCTGGGCGTTCAGCAATCACGATGTCGAGCGGGTTGCCAGCCGCTGGAATCCGGCGGGTCCGTCGACGGCGCCCGACCCGGCCTTCACCCGCCTGCTGATGGCCATGCTGCTGGCGCTGCGCGGCAGTGTCTGCGTCTATCAAGGCGAGGAGCTCGGCCTCAGCGAGGCGACGCTCGAGCTCGCCGACCTGCGCGACCCCTTCGGCATCGCCTATTATCCCGAGTTCCGCGGCCGCGACGGCAGCCGCACGCCGCTGCCGAGGCGCGCCGATGCCGAGCATGCCGGCTTC
>DASVOY010000180.1:0-2635 GCA_036383115.1 Allostellaceae bacterium | reverse complement strand
GTCTGCACCAGCATGGGCAACCCGCACGCGACCTTCTTCGTCGACGACGCCGAGGCGATCGACCTCGCCGCGCTCGGCCCCCGGCTCGAGCACGACCCGATCTTCCCCGAGCGCGCCAATATCGGCGTCGTCCAGGTGCTGTCGCCGGGGCGGCTGCGCTTCCGCGTCTGGGAGCGCGGCGCGGGGATCACCGTGGCCTGCGGTACCGGCGCCTGCGCCGCGCTGGTCGCTGCCGCGCGGCGCGGTCTCACCGGGCGCAGGGCCGAGGTGATGCTCGACGGCGGCACGCTCGAGATCGAGTGGCGCGCGGATGGGCACGTGTTGATGACCGGGCCGGTAGCGGTGAGCTTCACCGGCACGCTCGACGCGTCATTGCTCGGCTGAGCAGTCGATGCCTGGGCTGGACATCGTCACCTTCGGCTGCCGCCTCAACGCCTTCGAATCCGAGGTGATCCGCCGTCACGCCGAAGCCGCGGGTCTCGCCGACGCGGTCATCGTCAACACCTGCGCGGTCACGACCGAGGCCGAGCGCCAGGCGCGCCAGGCCATCCGCCGCGCCCGGCGCGAACGGCCGGCGGCGCGGCTCATCGTCACGGGCTGCGTCGCGCAGATCGATCCCCACCGCTACGCCGCCATGCCCGAAGTCGACCAGGTGCTCGGCAACGAGGCGAAGCTGAAGCCGGAGAGCTATGGCGCGCCGGCGCCGCGCGTACGCGTCGACGACATTCTCGATGCCAAGGAGACGGCGGCGCATCTGATCGATGGTTTCGAGGGCCACGCCCGCGCCGTCGTCCAGGTGCAGCAGGGCTGCGACCACCGCTGCACCTTCTGCGTCATCCCTCTCGGGCGCGGCAACAGCCGCTCCGTGCCCATCGGCGACATCGTCGCCCAGACGCGCGCCCTCGTCGCGCGCGGCTACCGCGAGGTGGTGCTGACCGGCGTCGACATCACCGGCTTCGGCGCCGACCTGCCGGGGCGGCCGCGCCTGGGGCAACTCGCGCGCCGCCTTCTCGCGCTCGTGCCGGAGTTGGAGCGCCTGCGGCTCTCCTCGCTCGATCCCGTGGAGATCGATGACGATCTCTGGCGTTTGGTGGGCGAGGAGCCGCGTCTCATGCCCCATCTCCACCTGTCGATCCAGGCCGGCGACGACCTCGTGCTGAAGCGCATGAAGCGGCGCCACAGCCGCGCCGACGCACTCGCCGCCTGCCGCCGCGCGCGTGCGCTGCGGCCCGGGATCGCGCTGGGCGCCGACCTCATCGCGGGGTTCCCGACCGAGAGCCAGGCGATGTTCGAGAACACGCTGTCGCTGGTGGCGGAGGCGGAGCTCGACTACCTGCACGTCTTCCCCTACAGCGCCCGGCCCGGCACGCCTGCCGCGCGCATGCCGCAAATCCGCGGCGACGTCATCCGCGAGCGCGCGGCGCGGCTGCGCGCGCTGGGCGCCGCGACGCTCGCCCGCTCGCTCGCCGCGCGCGTCGGCACCACCGCGACGGTGGTGGTGGAGCGCGGCGGTGTCGGGCACAGCGAGCATTACGCGCCGGTGCGCCTCGGCACCCTCGCCGGCGCGCTCGCCGTGGGCGACGTCGCGCGCGGGCGGGTCGCCGCCGCGACCGCACGCGAGCTGATCGGCGAAGCGCCATGAGCGAGCAGCGGACCGGCTGGTTCGCGCGGCTCCGCTCCGGGCTGTCGCGCTCGTCCTCGAAGCTCAGCGAGGGCATCAACACCATCTTCGGCCGCCGGCGCCTCGACAATGAGACGTTGGGCGAGCTCGAAGAATTGCTGATCGCCGCCGACATGGGCACTGGCATCGCCGAGGAGATGACGGAGCGCCTCCGGCGCACGCGCTTCAACCAGGAAGTCTCGCCCGAAGAGATCCGCGGCGCGCTCGCCGAGGAGGTCGTGAAGTCGTTGAACCTGGTGGACCGCCCGTTCCGGCTCGACCCCGCGCTAAAGCCGACGGTGATCCTGGTCATCGGCGTCAACGGCAGCGGCAAGACCACCACCATCGGCAAGCTCGCCAAACAGTACCGCGACGCCGGCAAGAAGGTGGTGATGGCGGCAGGCGACACCTTCCGCGCCGCGGCGGTCGAGCAGCTCAAGATCTGGGGCGAGCGCACCGGTGCGCCGGTGGTGGCGCGCGAGACCGGCGCCGACGCGGCGGGCCTCGCCTTCGACGCCTACGAGCAGGCGCGGCGCGAGGGCGCCGACGTGCTGCTGATCGACACGGCGGGGCGGCTCCACAACAAGGCCGACCTGATGGCCGAGCTGCAGAAGATCGTGCGCGTCCTCAAGAAGATCGACCCCAAGGCGCCGCATGCCGTGCTGCTCGTGCTCGACGCCACGGTCGGGCAGAACGCTCACGCCCAGGCCGAGACCTTCCGCGACATGATCGGCGTCACCGGCATCGTCATGACCAAGCTCGACGGCACCGCGCGCGGCGGCGTGCTGGTCTCGCTTGCCGAGAAATACGGCATTCCCGTGCATTATATCGGCGTCGGCGAGAGCGCCGACGACCTCAGGCCATTCGAGGCGGAGGCGTTTGCGCGCAGCCTGGTGGGCTTGGAGGCTCACTAGGCACCCGACGCCACCCGGGGTTATGCTCCCCTGCTCAACCATACAGGGAAGGACGCCACCG
>DASVOY010000179.1:0-2246 GCA_036383115.1 Allostellaceae bacterium | reverse complement strand
GCTTGTCCGCGACCGCGACGACCTCGTCCGTCGCATGCAGCGCGCCGGCCCCGACGAGGATCGCGACCTTGTTGCCGGTATTGAGCACGTCGGCCGCGCGCCGCAAATCGGCCTCGTAGGGAAGGACTTTCGGCGCCGTGTAGCCGATCCCGGAATGAACGGTGCCGTGTTTCCGCGGCGGCTCCTCATAGGCTACGTCCTGGAGATCGTTCGGCAGGATCACCGCGGTGACGCGCCGCTCGCCTTTGGCGATCCGGATCGCGCGATCGACGAGATGGCGCACCTGCTCGGGCACCATCGCCTGCTCGACGAAGGCGCCAGCGACGTCTTTGAACATGCTCTGCAGATCGAGTTCCTGCTGATAATGCCCGCCGACGGCGGCGCGCGCCTGCTGCCCGGCGATGGCCAGGACCGGCATGTGATCCATCCGCGCGTCATAGAGCCCGGTGATCAGGTGCGAGGCGCCCGGTCCGGAGGTCGCCATGCACACGCCGAGATCTCCGGTGAACTTGGCATATGCCGAGGCCATGAAAGCGGCCATCTCCTCATGGCGCACCTGAATGAAGCGCACCTTGCCGTTGGCCCGGTTCATGGCACCGAGCAGCCCGTTGATCCCGTCGCCGGGATAGCCGAAAACCGTCTTTACGCCCCACTCGTGCAGTCTCTCCCAGAAGAAATCGCCGACAGTCCTGCTCATATCCTTCCCTTTGAGTGCTTTTGCGCCACCGGTTGGGGGGCATGATCCGCCCCGGGCCGCGGCAATAAGATGGCTACTGGAGAAACGTATCGTGATACGATATAGTTCAGTCGACGGCGGGAGGCGGAGGATGTCACGCCCGCGAGGTCCTCTACGGATCGGACTGGAGCCGACCCGACAGGCGGCCGCGCTTGCCCAGGCGGATTACGAAGCGCTTGCCGACTTTCGTTATACGCTGCGCCGCTTCCTCAACCGCAGCGCGGCAGCGGCGCGCTCTGCGGGCCTGACACCGCAGCAGCATCAGGCGCTGCTCGCCATCAAGGGACATCCCGGTGGTCACGCGATCAGCATCGGGGAGCTGGCCGAAAAACTGGTGCTGCGGCACCACAGCGCAGGGGAAATGGTCGAGAGGCTGCTTCAAGCCGATTTGGTCGAGCGACGAGCGGACGCTGCTGACCGGCGGCGAACCGTTCTGCGCCTGTCGGAGCGTGCCGAGCGCCTGCTGGCCGGCCTTTCAACTATCCACTTGGAAGAATTACGCAGGATTCAGCCTTCGCTGCGGCGCCTACTCGCCAAGCTGGAAACGAGCTGACTGGGGTAATGCCGCTGAAGGTTTCCAGCTGATCGCACCAACGCACGCGAAAGGCGCTCTGTCGTGTGCACGGTGCGTGCACGGCGCTTCTAATCAAGAGACGTTTCGCGAGTAAGCCATTGAAAAAACTGGCGGACCCGACACGATTCGAACGTGCGACCTCTGCCTTCGGAGGGCAGCGCTCTATCCAGCTGAGCTACGGGTCCCCAAGGCGGCGAACGATACGGCAATGGCCGGCGAGGCGCAAGGCGGCGCTCCGCCGCGAATGCGAAACGTCTCGATAAGCAGCTTGGTTGAAGATCGCCGGCGTTCCGCCACCTCCATCGATGTCGGCCGCCGCGACCGGCGGCGCCAGCGCCGCACCACCAGCACGACGCGAGCAAAGGACGCATCCACGGGACCCGATCCAATCTCGACCGCGATCTTCGTCGTCCTCGCCGGCCTCGGCGCTCTCGCGATCGCCAGCGGCCATGTCGTGTCCGGCGCCGCATCCTCGCGGTGATCGTCGCCGCCGCGCTCAAGATATCCACGACGTCAAGATCCCGGAGGCGCTGCAGGACGCGATGAGCCGCCAGGCCCAGGCCGAGCGCGAGCGCCAAGCCCGCGTCATCCTGGACTCGGCCGAGGCCAAGATTGCGCAGAAATTCGTCGAGGCGGCGCTTATGCCGACAACCCGGTCGCGCTCCATCTGCGCGGCATGAACATGCTCTATGAGAGCGCCAAGGGGCGCGGCAGCACGATCATCGTGCCGAGCAGCGCCATCGACAGCATGAACCTGGGCGGCCTCGCCGGCGTCACCTCGCTGACCAAGAACGCCGAGGCGCAGCGCCCGGGCGGGAGCACCACGCCACGATCGGGTTTGTAGCACCTCGTGACCCTCAGGCGGGGAGGGGTGGGGCGAGGGATGCGCTTTATTCATCCTGAATTTCAGACGCAGAAACGCGTCGCCGGTGTAAA
>DASVOY010000178.1:0-5480 GCA_036383115.1 Allostellaceae bacterium | reverse complement strand
TTCTTCTTCAATACGCTCGGCAACATCGCACTTGATCCGCGGTGCGGCCTCCTGTTCGTTGATTTCCACCGCGGCGGCACATTGCAGATGACGGGACGCGGCGAGGTCCTCTGGGACTGGGATCGGAGCAGGTCGGCGCTGCGCGACGCACAACGCGTGGTCCGCTTCCATTTGGAGGAAGCTGTCCATATCGCGCAGGGGCTGCCGTTCCAGTGGGAATTTCTCGGCCAGGCTCCGCAATTCGCAGAACGCATCTAGCGTGGCTCATCAATGGCACGCCAATGCCCTTCGACGTGCTGTGTGCCGGCCTGTGCCCTGGCTAGCTCGCCAGCGCGTCGACCTCGCCCTGGTCGAAATCATAGGCGGCGCTGCAGAACTGGCAGGTGACGGTGATGCGACCGTCGACCTGCATCGCCGCGAGCTCGCCCGCCGGCATCATGCGCAGCACCGTCTCGACCCGCTCGCGCGAGCAGCGGCAGCGCGCGACGAGATCGTGGCGGCGATAGGCGCGCACGCCGTCCTCGTGGAACAGACGGAAGAGCAGCGCCTCGGGCGCGAGAGCGGCATCGACCAGCTCCTGCGAGGTGCTGGAGCTCATCAGGATCATGGCGCGGCGCCAGCCATCCTCGGCTTCATCGCGCTTCGCCGCGTCGCCCTCGGGCGGCAGGCGCTGGATCATCAGGCTGCCGGCGCGCCAGCGCGGCGTGCCGCTCTCGTCCGGCATCCGCGCCACGGCGACCTTGAGCCCGGCCTCGACCTGCTCCGACTGGCGGAAATAATGATGCGCGCATTCCGCCAGGGTCGCGCCCTGTAGCTCGACGATGCCCTGATAGCGCTCGGTATGCTCGCCCTGGTCGACGGTGAAGGCGAGATAGCCGGCGCCCAGCAGGCGCGGCACGGAATCGCCGATGCCGGCGGCGCCGGGCGCGGCAGCGACTGCCTTGGCGAGCTTCTCCTCGTCGTATTGGGCATAGCCCCGCACCGCGCCCGCGGTGGTCACGTCGGCGACGAGCAGGCGGATCGCGCCATCGCCCTTCGTCTGCAAGGTGAAGACGCCCTCGTATTTGAGCGCGCCGGCGAGGGCGACCGCGAGCGCGATCGCCTCGCCGAGCATGACCGCGACCGGCTCGGGATAGGCGTGCCGGGTCAGGATCTCGTCGAGCAGCGGGCCGAGCCGCACCAGGCGGCCGCGCAAGCCGAAGGGATCGATCTGGAAAGGCTGAAAGAGATCGTCGGGAACCGCATTCGCCATCGAACAACACCTTGCCGCGCGGTAGGGCCGCGCGGTTTCACAGCGATGATATCGGACGCCCGGATCAGGCCAGGCACCAGGCGAGAATGCCCTTCTGCGCGTGCAGCCGATTCTCCGCCTCGTCCCACACCACCGATTGGGGACCGTCGATGACGCCGGCCGTCACTTCCTCGCCGCGCTTGGCCGGCAGGCAGTGCATGAAGATGGCGCCGGGCTTCGCCTTGGCCATCAGCCGCTCATCGACGCGGTACGGAGCCAGCATGTTGTGGCGGTTGATGTTGGCTTCAACCCCCATCGACACCCAGGTGTCGGTGACGACGCAATCGGCGCCGCGCACGGCATCCTCGGGATCGGTGGTGAGGCGGATGCGGCCGCCCTGGGCGAGCGCCCAGTCGATCACGCGCTGCGGCGGCTTGAGCTCGGCCGGGCAGGCGAGGCGCAGATCGAAATCGAAGCGCACCGCCGCATGCATCCAGCTCACCGCCACGTTGTTGCCGTCGCCGCTCCAGGCGACGATCTTGCCGGCGGCAGGGCCCTTGTGCTCCTCGAGCGTCATGACGTCGGCCATGAGCTGGCAGGGATGGCTCGCGTCGGTGAGGCCGTTGATGACCGGCACCGTCGCATGCTGCGCCAGCTCCTCGAGCTTCGCCACCTGCGTGGTGCGGATCATGATGGCGTCGACGTAGCGCGACAGCACGCGCGCCGTGTCCGCCGGGCTCTCGCCGCGCGAAAGCTGGCTGTCATTGGCCGACATGACGACGACGTCGCCGCCGAGTTGCTTCATCGCCACCTCGAAGGAGAGGCGCGTGCGCGTCGAGGGCTTCTCGAACACCATCGCCAGCATCTTGCCTTTCATGGGCTGCGAGCGGTCGATGCCGCGCTTGTACGCGGTGCCGCGATCGAGAATGCGGCGCAGCTCCGCCCCGTCGATGCGGTCGAGGTCGAGAAAGTGCCGGGGCGTCGCCATGGCCGGGGCCTCCGTCACTGCGTCCATTGCCGTGCCGTCCCCTCGATGATGCCCACCGCTTCGTCGATGTGGCTCTCGCCGATGATGAGCGGCGGCAGCAGCCGCACCACGTTCTCGCCGGCGCCGGCGGTCAGGAGCCCGCCCTTGCGCAGCCGGTCGACGATCTCGGTGTTGGGAACGACACATTTGAGCCCGGTGAGCAGCCCCTTGCCGCGCACCTCGGCGAACACCTTGGGGTGCCTGGCGACAACCGCCGAGAGCCGCTTGCGCAGCAGCGCCGCCATGCGGTCGACATTGTCGAGGAAGCCGTCGCCGAGCAGCACGTCGAGGACGGCGTTCGCCACCGCCATGGCGAGCGGGTTGCCGCCGAAGGTCGAGCCGTGCGAGCCCGCGGTCATGCCGACCGCGGCGCGCTCGGTCGCCAGGAACGCGCCCACGGGGAAGCCGCCGCCCAGACCCTTGGCGGTGGCGAGGATGTCGGGCGCGACGCCGTCCCATTCATGGGCGAAGAGCTTGCCGGTGCGGCCCATCCCGCATTGCACCTCGTCATAGACGAGGAGCAGGCCGAACTCGTCGCAGATGGCGCGCAGGCCCTTCAGATACCCCTGGGGCGCCGTTGCCAAGCCACCCTCGCCCTGCACCGGCTCGACCAGGATGCCGGCGGTCTCCTTGGTCACGGCGGCGCGCATCTCGTTGAGATTGCCGAAGGCGACATGGTCGAAGCCGGGCGCCGGCGGGCCGAAGCCCTTGAGATATTTCTCATTGCCCGCCGCGGCCAAGGTCGCGAGCGTGCGGCCGTGGAAGGAGCCGGTGCAGGCGATGAGCCGGTACTTCTCGGGATGTCCGGTCTCGGCGTGGTACTTGCGCGCCATCTTGATCGCGCCTTCGACCGCTTCGGCGCCGGAATTGCAGAAGAACGCCGTGTCGGCGAAGGAGCGGGCGACGAAGCGCTCGGCCAGCTTCTGCTGGCCGGCGACCTGGAACAGGTTGGAGCAGTGCCAGAGCTTCTGCGCCTGGTCGGTCAGCGCCTTGACCAGATGCGGATGGGCGTGGCCGAGCAGGGTGACGGCGACGCCGCTGGCGAAATCGAGGTATTTCTTGCCGTCGGTGGCAAAGAGGTAGGCGCCCTCGCCCCGCTCGAACGTCAATTCGTTCCGAGCATAGGTCGGCAAAACGGCTGGAATCACGGAATCTCTCCTGCGCGAATGAGGTCTAGGGGGTCAGGTGATCGAGAAACGACCGCCTAGCGTCGTCGCCGTCGCGGCGCCGTCCGCCTCTCCCCGTAGAGCCGGCCACGCCGGCATGCTTCGCGCATCATCATTCGCTCCGCCCCCCGCGCAGCCCGCAGTGGTTGAAGAGGGCCAACCGGCGGGGGAAGCGCGACAGTATGGGGACGAGCCAAGCGCCTGTCAATGTTGGGGTTCTTCCGTCGCCCCGCATCACATCCGGTCGATCGGCACCTTGAGGTAGCTGACGCCGTTCGCCTCCGGCGGTGGCAGGTGGCCGGCGCGCATGTTGACCTGCACCGCCGGGATGATCAGGGCGGGCGGCTCCAGCGTCGCGTCGCGGGCGCGGCGTTTGGCGATGAAGCCGGCGCCGTCGAGGCCGGCGTAATGGATGTTGTAGGCGCGCTCCTCGGAGACGGTGCTCTGCCAGCGCGGCTCGCGACCGCCCGGCATGTAGTCATGGCAGACGAAGAGCCGCGTTTCCTCCGGCAGCGCCAGGATGAGCTCGATCGAGCGGTGCAGCACGGCCGCATCGCCGCCGGGGAAGTCGCAGCGCGCCACACCGCCGTCCGGCATGAACAGGGTGTCGCCGACGAAGGCGGCATCGCCCACCACATAGGTCACGCTGTCGGGCGTGTGCCCGGGCGTGAACATCACCTCGCCCGGGAGGTCGCCGATGGCGAAGCACTCGCCCTCGGCGAAGAGATGATCGAACTGCCGGCCGTCGGCGGTGAAATCCGGGCCAGGGTTGAAGAGGGCGGCGAAATGGCGCTGCACGGTCACCACCTCGGCGCCGATGGCGACACGGCCGCCGCAGCGCTGCTTCAAATGCTGCGCGCCCGAGAGGTGATCGGCGTGGACATGGGTCTCGAGGATCCATTCGAGGCGGAGCGCCTGGGCGGCGAGGAACGCGCCGAGCCGGTCGAGCGCGGCGGTGCCGATCCGCCCGGCGCGCGGCTCGTAGTCGAGCACGGGATCGATCACCGCGCAGGCCGTCCCCTGCCCGGCATGCACCACATGGGTCACCGTGCCGGTGACCCGATCGTGGAACGATTCGACGAGCGAGTTCATTACGCCTTCAGCTTGTAGCCGCGGGCGATCAGCCTGTGGCAGAGCGCCAGCAGCGCCGCATTGATCCCGATCATGACCGCGACGCCGACCCAGACCGGCCCGTCTGCCCGCCCGATGAAGCCGTAGCGGAAGCCGTCGATCATGTAGAAGAATGGGTTCCACAGCGCGACTTGGTGCCAGGGCGGCGGCAGGCGTTCGATCGAGTAGAAGGTGCCGGACAGGAAGGAAAGCGGCGTCACGATGAAATTGGTGACGGCGGCGATGTGGTCGAACTTGTCGGCCCAGATGCCGCCGAGCAGGCCGAGCAGCGACAGCAGCAGCGAGGCCGCGACGGCGTGAAAGACAACGAAGCCCGGCGCAACGATGTGGATCGGCACGAAGATCGCCATGGTCGCCGTGACGACGATGCCGACGATGACGCCCCGCGTCACGCCGCCGAGCGCGAAGCCCAAGGTGAGCTCGCCCGGCCCCAGCGGCGGCATCAGCACATCGACGATGTTGCCCTGCATCTTGGCGATCATCAGGGACGACGAGGTGTTGGCGAAGGCGTTCTGCGCCATCGCCATCATGACGAGGCCGGGGGCGAGGAACTCGACATAGGGGATGTCGCCGATGTGGCGCTGCTGCGCGCCCAACGCGAGAAGGAACACCGCCAGGAACAGCAGGGTCGTCACCACCGGCGCGGCGACGGTCTGCATCGACACCTTGAGGAAGCGGCGCACCTCGCGCACATAGAGCGTCCAGAAGCCGAGCCAGTTGACGGCGCCGAAGCGGCGGATCCGGGGCGCGAGCTCAGAGACCAACACGATCTTCCCCCTGTCGTTCGCCGATCTTACGCGCCGCGGCGGTGCGCAAGCAAGGCACCGGTAGCATCACCCTCTCCCCTCGTCCCATGGAGAGAAGGACGGGGGTGAGGGGTGTTCGCAGCGTAGGGCCGGCAGTAGAATGCAGACCATGGACAACG